>JBBSKK010000001.1:0-23823 GCA_038256395.1 Cytophagales bacterium
CTTCCAAGGTCAGGGCCACAAGTGGGCTAATTGTCCATGTGTTCGGTGCGTTGGCCACCGCTCTGTTGAACTATATTTTTTAACCCGATATTCGCATTATTTGTAAAAATCTTCATCCTTCGATATTACCGTTCGGTCTTGCTGCACGGAAAGTTGGATGATGTCAGAATCCTCCGTTTTGTTTTTCAAAGGAAGTTCACGAGTATGGATTACGTCGTGGCCTCTGTCTCTCAGCCAATGAACCAGGCGCATCGGTAGGTGCGCGTCCACGATAAAGCGTATACTAAACCGCTACATTATGAATGCTTTTGACTCGAATGGCCTCCTTAGCAAAAAGAATGCAGGCTTGCAAGTCCTCTTTTTCCAGGTCAGGGTAGTCATCCAGTATTTCCTCCGTGGTCATCCCGGCAGCCAGCAAATCGAGCATCACCTCCACCGGATAGCGCATATTGCGAATCGTAGGCTTGCCAAAACTCACGTTCGGATTCATAGTGATTCGAGTCAACAGGGATTCATTCATGGTTTATGCCAATTTTATGCTTTCCGTTTCTTACAAATATAGGTGTTTTTTCATCTTTTGTTTTCTGTTTCGTGGGTCCAAAAACTCACTTTATCCACCACATCCCGCACGACCTCCGAAAAATACGCCCCGTTGTACGGCCCGAACCAACTCATGGTCACAGTTTCATAGAGGTTTTTGTCGAAGTGGCGGTCGGCGGTGACGTAGCCCGCGTAGGCCCCGTTGAAGCTGGTCACCATCAGGCGCAGGCCCTGGTCGGCGGCGTATTGGCTGAGATCGGCCATGAGTTCGCCGGAAAAATCGCAGGGCAGCCCCACCAGCAGCACATTGCCCACGCGCAGGGCCTTCACAAACGAGGGGTAGTCACCGAACGCCCAGCGAAACACCCAAGGGCGCAGGGCAAAGGTCGTGTTCAGGCGCGGCGTCGGGTCACGCAGCGGCAGAGTCACGGTGAACGATGCCAAAACCTGCACGGGTTGGGGGTTTATTTTACTAAATTTCGATTGAATGGCCGTTTCCACGCCGTCGGCCTGGTGAGCTACCTGCGCAAAGTCGGTTTCGCCGACCTCCTGCGGCCCCATGCTGCCTACCGCCCCGGCCAGGAATAGCGCAAAGTCAGCCTCGCCGTCTTCCAGCGAGTCCACCAGCGCCCCGGCGTAGTCGCGGGAGAGCGCCAAAGTTCTGGAATCCAATGTAGTAGAGTGCGCAGCGTAGGAAGTTAATAGCGCCTTGCGCCCATCGGCCCCGCGCAGCAGCAGGTTGCGTACCCAGGGATCGATGGTGGCGCGTTCGCCCGTCAGGCGGTTGCGGATATCCGTGGTATCCTGCACCTGCATATAGCCAAGCTGTACGGTTTGTCTGCCATTTTTAGCCAATTGAATGGCCTGTATCATGGCGTCGGCGATGCGCTCGACGACCGCCGGGTCGTAGTCGCCCGCGAAGAGTTCGCCCGTGATGGTGTCGCCCCAGCCACCGATGCTGTTGTGGCTGTGCGTGGCCCCCAGAAAAACCTGCCCGAAGGTGAGGCCCACGGTCGGCAGCCGCTTTTTCAGCGCTTCCGTGACGGTAGGCGGGATAATGAGTAAATCCGCCGCCACGATCGCGGCTTGCATCGACCCGTTGTCCAGAAAAACCGCCCGCACATAGACAGAGTCGTGGAGGCTTTCGTAGGGCTTACCCCGGCGGCTGCCGTAACCCGCCAGCGGGCCGGGCTGCGTCGGCGTGATGTTCGCCTTCGCCCAACCCGCTTGCAAAGACTGGGTATTAGCAGTATCGCTCAAAACCTCTACCTTGCTAATGTTTTGCTTCCATTCGCGGTAGTAGGCCATCTCCTGATAAGGCGTGTAGTCGATGGTCGTGACCGCACAAGCCACAAAAATGAGCAGAGCGATAATTATTCCAGCCAGGATTTTGAGAAAGGTTTTCATTTTCTTTAAGGGTCAAAGGTTTTGAAGGCACAAAGTTCCAAAGTTCCAAAGGCACAAAGGCACAAAGGCACAAAGGGAAGCAAATCATCATACACAAGCGGGGCGGACGTTCCCGTTTCCCAACTCAACAACTCAACAAATAAACAGCAATTACACGATTCAACGATTACACACTTCAACAAAAATGAGACACTACCTCCTAACCGAAACCAACTACAAAGCCATCAAAGACCAAAAGTTCGAGCTGGCCATCCTGCCCTGGGGCGCGACCGAAGCCCACAACTACCACCTGCCCTACGGCACCGATGTGTATGAGGCCGACCACATCGCCGCCGAGTCGGCCCGCATTGCCTGGGAATGGGGCGCGAAGGTCATCGTGCTGCCCACGGTCCCCTTCGGCGTCAACAGCGGACAGACTGACATCCTGCTCGACCTCAACATGCACCCCAGCACCCAACTGGCCGTGCTGAACGACATCGTGGAAGTCCTCGACCGCCAGGGGATTCATAAACTGGTGGTGCTGAACAGCCACGGCGGCAACGACTTCAAGCCCATTCTGCGCGAGTTGGGCGTTCGCTATCCCAAAATGCACCTGAGCTTCTGCTTTTGGTTCAATATCCTGGATCGTAAAGACTACTTCGAGGAAAAAGGCGACCACGCCGACGAACTCGAAACCAGCGTGATGCTACACCTGCGCCCCGACCTGGTGCTGCCGTTGGAAGAAGCGGGCGACGGCGCGGCCAAGCAGCATACCGTCACCGCCTTCCGCGAAGGCTGGGCGTGGAGCGAACGCAAATGGTCGCAGGTCACGGCGGACACGGGTATCGGCGATCCCAGGAAAGCCACGGCGGCCAAGGGGAAGCAGTTTTTCAAGGATTTGACGGAGAAGTTGGGGGGCTTTTTTTATGAATTGGCGAAGGCCGAGGCGATGTACGAGCAACGTGGGGAATCATAAACTCAATTTTTCAAAAAACGCCCCTTCCTCCACTTCCCGCACCTGCCCCGGCAACAAATCGCCCAGTGTCAGGTCTTCGATGGCCACCCGAATCAGCCGCTGGCAGGGATGACCCACGACCCGAGTCATTTTTCTGATTTGGTGGTACTTGCCCTCCGTGAGTGTAATGCGCAGCCACGAATGCGGAAGTCCGGCGCGGTACTCGTAGCCGCCGGGAAATAGGTCTTTGGGTTTATCGACCAACTCTACTTCGCAAGGCGAAGTCACGTAGTCCATATTACCCTTGATGCGAATGGTGACGCCCGTACGGAGCTTTTCGAGCGTCTCCGCGCTTACTTCCCGATAGACGCGCACGAGGTAGGTACGGCGGTGCGGCACTTTGCTCTGGAAAAGTAGTTTCGTGACTTTCTTGTTAGTGGTCAGAATCAACAAGCCCTCGGAGTGGTTGTCGAGCCGCCCGATGGGGTGCGTTCCTTCGGGGAAGGCGTAGCCCAGTTCGCCCAGCATCCGGCCTTGTCCGCCGATAAATTGGGAGAGCATGTCGTAGGGCTTGTTGAGGAGGAAGTAGCGGTGCAAGGGAGGGATGAAGTAAGAGTAAGTCAAAATTCAAACAACGCCTCCATCGTCAGCTCGTTCTGCACAAGCCCCACCGCGTGGCTATTTTTCTTCAAGCCAAATGTAGTCACGAACGTCAGGAAAACAGACTTCCGCGTTGTAGTTTCGGTTTTGAAAGTGCCTACTTTGTTGCGAAGTGTCTCAGCGTACTTCTTATTGATTTCAAAAGGGTTGATTGAAAACTTCATCTCGCAGAGATTGATGACCTGGTCGCGGCGGTCGATGACCAGGTCGATTTGGGCACCGTTTTCGGATTCCTTGCTGCGCCAGGCCGAGGTTGCAGTCTGGACGCCGCTGATGCCGAGGGCTTGCTTGATTTGCGCCAGGTGGTACAGGCAAACCTGCTCGAAGGCGTAGCCGCTCCACGCCCGGTAGCCGGGGGAGTCAATCATCGTCAGCCAGTTATTTTGGTCCAGCAACCGCGTTCCATCGATAAACCGCAGGTAAAACAAGGTGTAAAAATCAACGAGTTGGTACAGCGCATTGCGGGACTTGTTGCCGAAGGGCGCGTATTTCCTGATAAAGCCGCTCTCTTCCAATTCAGCAAGCAGCCGCGTCAAACTACCCGCGTTGGGCAGTTTGGTTGCGCCGATGATTTCCTGCCGGGTAAGTCCTTTTGCCTTTTGAGCCAGGGCGTTCACAATGCTGAGGTGGCGCTCGTAACTGTTGAACAGGGAACTGTACAGATTCCTGAATTCGGTGCGCAGCAAGCCATTTTCTAAAAAACCGATTCGCTCGATGTTCTGCATCGCGCTTTCAGCGGGTAACACTTCATCCCAATAGTAAGGAATGCCACCCATGAACATATAAAGTTGGATAATTTGGTAGTGATCCAGTACCGAATCCCGAGATTTCAAAAATAGCTCACACTCATGCAACGTGAAAGGCACGATTTTGAGCCGCTTCGTGACGCGGTTGTGCAGTCCGCCCCGATTGTTGATGAGGGTGTGGAGCATCCAGGAAGTGGCCGAGCCACAGGCAACCAGCACGATGTCGCTGCGGGCCGAAGCCCAACTGTTCCAAAAGTGTTCTAACGCTTGTACGAAAGCCGAACCCCGTGTATCGAACCACGGTAGTTCGTCGATGAAAACGACTTTTCGGGGCGTATCCAGTTTTTCGAGATAACCACTCAATTGCTGAAAGGCCATCAACCAACTATCCGCCTGTTCGAGCAGTGCGTCTTTGTCGTACTTGCGCAGCGCAAGGTGAAAGTTGGTAAGTTGCTGGGCGAGGGTAGCGTTGGCTAATCCCGTTACCTGAAAAGCAAAGTTGTTTTCGTAGGCCGAGCGAATCAAAAACGTTTTACCTACCCTCCTGCGTCCGTACACCGCTGTGAACTCCGATTTGTTAGAGTTCAGTAGCAAATTGAGCGTAGTCAACTCTTGTTTTCGACCGATGATTTGTTGCATTTTTTCGTCAATTTGGCTGTAAGTATAACAAAATACCCACTTAGAGCCAAATCTAGTCGTCAGTTTGGCTCTAAGTGGGTAAAAATCCATACTTAAAGCCAAAGTCACCCCGGCAGCTTCACGCCCGTCTGAATCAAATTGCTGGCGCACTTTGCCACGATTTTCCCCTCGGGCGTCACTACTTGGCCCTCACAATGAATGATGTTGCGCCCAGCGCGGACTACCTGGGCGTTCGCCGTAAGCACGTCGCCCAGCCGGGCGGCGCTCAGGAAATCACAGTTCAAGTTCACAGAGGTGTAGCCGTACTCGCGGCCCAGCGTATAGACCATCATCCCCACCACCTCGTCCAGCATGGCGGCGGCAGTTCCGCCGTGCAATACACCCATCGGGTTGGTCATTTCATCCCGCACCGTGAATTCTACGCTGATTTGGCCATAGTCCACCGCTCGTAAAGTGCCGCTGAGCCAGCGGCCCAGCGGCGAGATGCTGTCATTTAGATTTTTGTCGATGCGGGAACGGAAAAAATCGAGACGCGGGTTCGGTTCTGGGGTATGATTCATGGAAAAGTGCAGGTTATGGGAATGTTAAGTTAGGAGTTAGAGCGGCCAAAAATAGGAATAAACATAGAATTCTGGCCCTAAAAGTGCATAAACCGTGTATTTTCTTACGGCGGTCTAAAAGGTTCTCCTTACCTTTGGGCGATTTTTCGGGGCCAACAGCTCCGATCAAATGGAATCTTCCCTCGAACCTATGAACTACGAACTGTCGCAAATCCCCGACCGCACCGCCCAACCCCGCGAAAATGGCATCACGATGGTGATGGACAAGGGGTTGAGCGTGAGGGAGGTGGAAGACATGCTTTCCGTTTCCCACACCCACATCGATATTGTAAAACTGGGCTGGGCCACTTCTTTCGTCACGCCCGACCTCGATAAAAAACTAGACGCCTACCGCGCGGCCAACGTGCCGTTTTATTTCGGCGGCACCCTCTTCGAAGCCTTTGTGGTGCGCAATCAGTTCGACGACTTCCGCCGCCTGATCGACCGCTACAAAATGCAGTACGCCGAGGTATCGGACGGCTCCGTCGAGATGCCTGCCGACGAAAAGTGCGAATACATCCGTACCCTGGCCAAGCAGGTGACGGTGCTTTCCGAAGTCGGCTCCAAGGACGAGGAGAAAATCATCCCGCCCTACAAGTGGATCCGCCTCATGCGGGCCGAGCTGGAAGCCGGCGCCTGGAAGGTGATCGGCGAGGCCCGCGAGGCCGGGAACGTCGGCCTGTTCCGGGCGAGCGGCGAGGTGCGGCAGGGACTGGTCGAAGAAATCCTGACCGAGATTCCCAGCGAAAAAATCCTGTGGGAAGCGCCCCAGAAAGCGCAGCAGGTTTGGTTCGTCAAGTTGCTGGGGACCAACGTAAACCTGGGCAATATTGCTTCCAACGACATTATCCCGCTCGAAACCATCCGCCTCGGGTTGCGGGGCGACACTTTCACTCACTTTTTAGATCCAGAAACCCAACTGAAATGGAAATCCTTAGCCAAATAGTCGATTTCTTCCTGCATCTCGACAAGCACCTTTTCGACATCATCGAGGAGTACGGCACCCTCACGTACCTCATTCTTTTTCTCATCATTTTCACCGAAACCGGCCTGGTGTTCATGCCATTGCTGCCGGGCGACTCGCTGCTGTTTGCCGCCGGGGCGTTGGCCGCTTCCACCGGGGCGCTCAACGTGTGGCTCATCATCGCCCTGCTCATCGTGGCGGCGCTTTTGGGCGACAACGTCAATTATTTTGTGGGTAAATTCCTGGGGCGACAGATCAAGGAAAGGGAAAGAATTCTATTTTTAAAGCGCGAGTACTTGGAGCGTACCGAGGCTTTCTACGCCAAGCACGGCGGCAAAACGGTCATCATGGCGCGGTTCATTCCCATTATCCGCACCATGGCGCCCTTCGTAGCCGGGGCCGGCAGCATGGAATACGGCAAGTACATTGTTTACTGCATCATGGGTGCCATTCTGTGGGTACCTACGCTGACGCTCCTGGGCTACTTCTTTGGCAACATCACTTTTGTGAAAAATAACTTCGAACTAGTCATTTTCGGCATCATCGGCTTATCCGTCCTGCCCATCCTGTGGGGCTTCGTAAAAGCGAAATTTTTGACCTCCAAAACGGCCTGATTTCAAAAAAATTAAATGAATAAAGCCCCGATCCCACTTAGGGCGGGGTTTTGTCGTTTACTGAACTCACCACTGGTGCGCCAGCCCGGCCATCACTCATCATTCATCATCGCACGGGCGACCCCGTCATCATTCAAAAAGATGAACCAATACGGACTAATCGGCTACCCGCTGACCCACTCTTTTTCCAAAAAATACTTTGCGGGAAAATTCGAGCGGGAAAACATCAAGGGCAGCCGCTACGATTTGTTTGAGTTAAAAACGATCGACGAACTACCCGCCTTACTGGCCAATGCCAACCTACGCGGCCTGAACGTGACGATTCCCTACAAGCAAAAGGTGATCCCTTTTCTGGATGGACTCGACGAATACTCAGCCGGGCGCATCGGCGCGGTCAACACCATCAAGATTTACGCCGACGGCTCCACCAAAGGCTTCAACACCGATTACTACGGTTTCCGGCAGTCGGTGGCCGAGTGGCTCGACCGCCGGGGCGAGTCCCCCACTGGAATCAAAGCCCTGGTGCTGGGAACGGGCGGCTCCTGCAAGGCGGTGGTCACGGCTTTGCAAGATTTGAAGGCGCAGCTCCAGCTTGTTTCCCGCACGCCCGGCGAAGGCGAAATCGGCTACGGAGATCTGACGGAGCAAGTGATGGCCGAACACCGTCTGATCGTGAACACTACCCCGCTGGGCATGTTCCCCAACGTCGAAAACTTTCCTCCTATTCCTTATCAGTATATCACCCACGATCATTTCCTCTACGACTTGGTGTACAATCCCGTGGATACGGTTTTCCTGCAAAAAGGAACCCAACAGAAAGCCGCTACCCACAATGGACTAAAAATGTTGCAGTTGCAAGCCGAAAAAGCCTGGTACATCTGGACACAAGAAGGAGACTTATGGAACCGCTGATCCTGACCAACGCCACGCTGTTCACGGGCGACACCGTGTTGTCCGACCACGCCCTGTGGCTGGAAGCGGGCAAAATTCGTGCTTTGCTGCCCGCCGCCGAACTCCCGGAAGGCATCCCGACGCACGATCTGGGCGGCAACTGGCTGGTACCCGGCTTCGTGGATTTTCAACTCTACGGTGGCAGCAGCGGCTTCCTCACGCGCGACGGCTCGGTGGAGTCGCTGATCAATATGCACGAAACGCACTTGCAGGACGGGACTACGACGATTGTGCCGACGGTTTATTCCACGACCAAAGCAAGAATCCTCGCTGCCGTTAAAGCAATTAGGGAATATCGGAAAATGGGCCATTCCGGTGTCGCCGGACTGCACGTGGAAGGTCCGTTCATCAGCCAAACCAAGCGCGGCGCGCACAGCGAAGCGATGGTGCGGCCTCCTAGCCAGGCAGAGCTGACGGAGTTGGTTGAAAAAGGCGGGGATATTATCAAGGTAATGACCATAGCGCCCGAATGCTTCGACGACGAACTCCTGGATTTGCTCACAACTACCGGCTGGGCCATCGCCGCCGGACACACCAACGCGACTTCGGCGCAGATGAACGCTTTTTTTGATAAGGGCTTTCACCTCGTCACGCACCTTTACAACGCCATGCGGCCCATGGAGAGCCGCGAATTGGGCGTGGTCGGCACCATTTTCGACCGCCCCGACGTCCACGCCAGCTTGATTGCCGACGGCTTTCACTGCGATTTCGGGGCTATCAGGATTGCCAAAAAATTGCTGGGGGAACGCCTTTTCCTGATTTCGGATGCGACCTTTGCCAAGTACGAAGGCACCCGTTTCGAGTTCGAGGGCTTCGTCACCAATTACGACGGCGAACGCTTCACCAACGACGAAGGACTACTGGCAGGGTCGTGCATCACGCTGCTGGACGCCGTCCGGAATTGTATTCAGAAAGTGGGTATCGCGCCGGAAGAAACGTTCAGAATGGCCTCGGCTTATCCGGCGAGACAACTCAGCATGGACGACCAAATTGGCTACCTCAAACCGGGTTACGCGGCGGATATGGTGGCATTGTCGCCAGAATTGGCCTTGTTGGAGGTTTGGACGCAGGGAGAGATGCTTAAGATTTGACAACTTTTGAACGGTGCGACGATTCGCAAGTTGTCAAATCTGATAAAGCGTCCACAAATCACCGTCGATGTTTTCAGAATCCACCCAAGTCCCCGTTATCACCGGAGCCTTGGTACCTCTCCCAAGTCGCAACGGACTTTGGCACCGCCGGATTTCGTCCCACAGCCCGGCCTCTATAAAAGATTGCAGCACCCGCGCCCCTCCTTCTATCAAAACCGATTGGATTTTGCGCTCATGCAGGTCGGCCAGGATTTGGCTCAATTCGTCTTCGCCTTTTTTTATTTGGGAAAATGCCAAAGTCGGTGAAGGCGCATAGCGTTCGGGCGCGTCGGGGGCTTGAGTTTTTTTTTGATAATTATAAATAATCGTCGGCTGCGAGTGGTCAAAAAGGTACAGCGTTTCCGGCAGCGAAAGGTTCCGATCCAGCACCACACGCACGGGATTGATGCCCGGCCAATGCCGGACGCTCAGACGCGGATTATCGTTTAAAGCCGTTTGCCGCCCCACCAGAATAGCGTCCTCCTCGCCGCGCCAGCGGTGGACGCGCTGCGACGAATAGCGGTTGCTGATCGGAATCGGCTGGCCATTTTCTCCGCCGATGAAGCCATCGGCGGTTTCGGCCCATTTGAGGATAATGTACGGTCTTTTTTTAGTAAAAAAAGTAAAAAATCGACAGTTTAATTCTTGGCCTTGATCTACTAAAATCTCGCTTCTCACCTCTACGTCGGCATTTTGGAGCATTGTCAGTCCGCGTCCGGCTACGAGTGGGTTCGGGTCGTGGTTGGCAACGACGACTCTTTTTATTTCTTTATTGATTAAAAGATCGGCGCAGGGCGGTGTCTTGCCAAAATGGGAGCAGGGTTCCAGCGTGACGTAGGCCGTGGCCGATTTGAGCAAGTTTTCGTTCCCTCTTTTTTCGGCGTCGCGCACGGCCTGCACTTCGGCGTGGGGGCCGCCGTAGTTTCGGTGCCAGCCTTCGCCAATGATTTGGTCATCGGCGACCAGTACGCAGCCGACCATCGGGTTAGGGCTGACGTGGCCGCGCCCGTATTCGGCGAGTTGGAAGGCGCGTTGCATATAATGTTCGTCGGCGTTCATTTTAGTGGAGACGGGTCGTTATTTATTCTTCTTGCACTTCCTGTTTTGCGGCATTTTGCTAAAACGGGCGGGACGCCCGTACCACAATCCGGCTAAAATTACTAACTTTCCCGCTTCTGAATCGAAACCAGACTAATCCATGACCTCGGCCCGGCAACTTTACAAGCAGCTTACCCAGCGGATCGACGCCTATCCGCCCAAGGAAACCCAGGCGATTACCTTCATGCTTTTGGAGCATTATCTGCGCCTTCGCAACGTGGACGTACTCGTGGATCGCCCCATTCCTGACTCGCAGGTGCAGCCCGACTGGAACAACATCGTGGCACGGCTCAACCGCAACGAACCCATTCAGCACATCATCGGCTCCACCGAGTTCTGCGGGCTGACGTTCCAGGTGTCGGCCTCGGTGCTCATTCCGCGACCCGAAACCGAGGAACTCGTTCGGCTGGTGACGCGCGACTACGCCGAGCCGGAGGATAAACCCTCGATCCTGGACATCGGGACGGGCAGCGGCTGCATTGCCATCGTGCTGGCTCGCTTCCTGCCCCACGCCACCGTCCACGCCTGGGACGTGAGCGACGAGGCGCTGTCGGTGGCCCGCGAAAACGCCCGCCAACTCATGGCCGACGTGCATTTCGACAAGCAGGATATGCTCAATGTTACTTTCCCCCTGCCCGACGCTCCGCAAAAGTTCGACTGCATTGTGAGCAATCCGCCCTACGTCACCTACTCGGAAGCTGACCACATGCGGCCCAACGTGCTACGCTTCGAGCCGCACGAGGCGCTGTTCGTGGAAGACAGCGACCCGCTGCTTTTCTACAAAGCCATCGCCGATTTCGGCCAGCACCATCTCAAAGAAGGAGGCCGCTGCTACGTAGAAATCAATGAACACTTCGGCCCCGAAACCAGCCAGGTTTTTGAAGAAAGAAATTACCAAAAAGTGGAAATATTAAAGGACATCCACGGAAAGAATCGGTTTGTAAGGGCGGTGGGCTTCGGCTTCGCTCAGCCTGACAGGTAGTTGAATTGTTTAATCGTTTAATTGTGTAATTGCTGTGGATTTGTTGATTTGTTCAGTTGTTTAGTTGTTTAGTTGTTGACAACGATGGCTTTGCCACTTTGTGCGCCACGGGGCGCCCCGCTTTGCTCCTTTGTGCCTTTTAAAAAATGTATTTACCAAAAATAAAAGAACTTCTCGACGAAATGGGCAAGGTGGTTGTGGGGCAGGAAAGGCTCCTGAACCGGCTGCTCATCAGCCTGTTTACGGGTGGACACGTTTTGCTTGAAGGTGTACCTGGTCTGGCCAAGACGCTGACGATCAATACGCTGTCGAAGGCATTGCGGCTCAATTTTCACCGTATCCAGTTCACGCCCGACCTGCTGCCCGCCGACCTGATCGGGACAATGATCTATAAACCCAAAATCGGGGATTACGAAGTCAAGAAAGGGCCGATTTTTGCCAATATCATCCTGGCCGACGAGGTGAACCGCTCGCCCGCCAAGGTGCAGTCGGCGCTGCTGGAAGCGATGCAGGAAAAGCAGGTGACGATTGGCAACGATACTTACCTGCTGGACCGGCCCTTTTTAGTTTTGGCCACCCAGAACCCGGTGGAGCAGGAAGGCACCTATCCGCTGCCCGAAGCGCAGCTCGACCGCTTCATGATGAAAGTGTATGTGGACTACCTCAACAAAGCCGAGGAACTGGAAGTAATGCGCCGGATGGCCGACCTGAACTTCGACTATCACGTGAACCCGGTCATGAGCAAAGAGGAGATTTTCGCCATCCGCAACGAGGTGAACAAAGTCAACATCTCCGACACGCTGGAACGCTACATCATCGAGCTGGTTTTTGCCACCCGCCGCCCGATGGACTACGGCCTGCGCGACGAGGCGCGATACATCCAGTTTGGCGTGTCGCCGCGCGCGACGATTTTCCTCAACCTGGCCGCCAAGGCGATGGCCTACCTCGAAGGCCGCGACTACGTGCTGCCCGAAGACATCAAGGAACTCGCCCCCGACATCATGAACCACCGCATCCTGCTCAACTACGAAGCCGAAGCCGACGGCGTACGGACCAGCACCATTATCGATTCGATATTGAGGAAAGTGGCGATAGGAGGGTAGGAAGGGAGTTTATGAGTTTATGAGTTATTTATTTGGATGGGTATGAAAACTCATAAACTCATAAACTTTGAACTTTAAACTCCCCTTCAAGGTACCGGATCGGCTCCGCTTCCGCCCCAGGGATGGCAGCGGGCGAAGCGTTTCAGGCCCAGCCAGCCGCCTTTGAGTGGGCCGTGCTTCGCAATGGCCTCGATCATGTACTGCGAACAGGTAGGCGTGTAGCGACACGAATTAGGAAGATAAGGCGAGAGAACGCCCTGATAAATCTTAACAAAAAAGATAAGCATTGCTTTCATAGCCCCCCTAACTCATAATTCATAACTCATAACTCATCATTCATTCCTTCCGAAACCCTTACCTTTGGCAAAAATCAACACCTGACTTAACCGATGCTCACCTACATTACCTGGGATGTCAGTCCCGACATTTTCACCATTCCCGAATTCATGGGTTTCGGCCCCTTCACCATCCGCTGGTACGGGTTGCTGTTCGCGGCGGGTTTCCTGATCGGCCAGCAAATCATGACGCATATTTTCAAGAAAGAGAATAAGCCCCTCGAAGACATCGACACGCTCACGCTGGTGATGGTGGCCTCCACGGTGCTGGGGGCGCGACTCGGCCACTTTCTTTTTTACGAACCCGAGGTTTTTATCAAAAATCCTTTGGAAATTATCCTGCCACCCTTCGCCGGGCTCGCCAGTCACGGAGCATTGATCGGTATTCTATTCGGCTTGTGGCTGTACACCCGTAAACGCCAGTCCACCGGGCAAACGTTCCTGTGGCTCACCGACCGTATGGTGATTTTGGTGGCGCTGGCCGGGGCGTTCATCCGCTTTGGCAACCTGATGAATTCCGAAATCGTGGGAACGGTCACGGACAAGCCTTGGGGCTTTATTTTCATGCAAAATATGGAATACAGCCAGTACCCTCGGCATCCGGCGCAGTTGTACGAATCCATTTCCAGCCTGATTCTGTTCTTCGTGCTGTTTGCGCTTTGGAACAAATACAAAGCCGCCACGCCGCGCGGTCTGCTGCTGGGCATTGCGCTGATCTGGATTTTTGCGCTTCGGTTCATGTATGAGTTTGTGAAAGAAAACCAGGTCAATTTTGAGGACACACTGCCACTGAACATGGGGCAGTTCCTGAGCATTCCGGCAGTGCTGCTGGGGATTTATCTGGTTATTCGCTCGCGGCGGAACGACCATCATCCCGAGCGACAGCCTGCCACCGTGTAGCTTACTCGCCCCTAACCACCAATGGAGAAACCCGGCCTACCATTCGCTAGAAACAGGAAGGTCGGGTTCTTTTTTTGTAGAATAAAACCCTAAATTGCTTCCTGAACCCAAAAACCCATCCCTCCCATGAGAAAGACAATTTTGTTTGTGAGCGTACTGGCCGTTTCCGTTTGGAGTTGCGGCGGAAGTGAAAAAAAGCAGGAAACCGAAGAACCCAAGAACGCGATGGAGGCCATCCAGCAGATGGCCGACAAGGCCAAGGAAATGCAGGAAAAAGGCCCGGTCGATCCGGTGGATTTTCGGCAGTTGAAAGAAATGCTGCCGTCCAGCGCCGGGGGCATGGAACGCACCGAAGCCACGGGCGAGAAGAATGGCGCGATGGGCTTCAGCCTTTCGCAAGCCGAAGCGAAATACGAAAGTGGTGATGCCCGCATGGAGATCAATATTGTGGACACGGGCGGCGTGGGCGGTATGGCCATGATGGGCATGGCTGCCTGGGCCATGGCCGAGGTGGATAAGGAAACCGCCACAGGCTACGAAAAAACCACGACTATCGACGGTAACAAAGCCTACGAAAAATACGACAACGAGAGAAAAGATGGCGAGCTGAACGTCATAGTCGGCAACCGCTTCATCGTGAGTGTCAAAGGCCGCAATGTTTCGATGGACCAGATGAAGGACACGCTGGACGACCTCGACCTGAACAAGCTGGCGAAAATGGAGTGATCCGCTATGACTTCTGAAACTTACGAAATTTCCCTGCCCGATCACCATTGGGTGAGTTTACCCCAAAAACATTTTCGGCAGGCCGGCGACGGTGCCGAAGCCGCCCAGGAAACCCTGGTGCGGCTTCGGCACGACGGCGCGACGCTTTCTGTTGAATTCGAGTGCCACGGCGATCCCTTCTGGCGGCAAAACTCTTACCAGGAACACAATGCCTCCCTCTGGAAACAGGAAGTTTTCGAGCTGTTTATTGCCGAAGGCGAGGCTATCCCAAGTCGCTATCTGGAACTGGAAATAAACCCGAACAATGCGCTTTTTGTGGGACGTATCCATAATCCCGGCCTACTGGGTAAAGGGGTGGAACTAACGATGGTACCCCACGACGAAGCGGGCATCATCCACCGTATTTCCCACACCACGGCCAGCACCTGGCGCGGCGAGCTGCACATCCCGCTGGAACTTATAGGCGGTAAGGCCAGCGAAGCCAGCGGCTCGACCTACCGCCTCAACTTTTATCGCATCGTTCTGCTGGAGCCACAAACCGATCCCAACTGGGAATGCTCCCCCGAAAATTCTTCCTTCCAGTGCTGGAGTCCTACTCTGAGCGGGACCACGCCCAGCTTCCACCGCCCTGAGCGGTTCGGGGTTCTACGACTGCGGTAAAAAAAGGGGACACGTCCAAACGAGCAACTTTCACGGGCCTATTGGCGTAAATTCATTAACAGGTGTTTTTGGTAAAACTCTTTTTTACCAACATCTTTGGTACGTTTTTTACGTTGTAGGGGAGAATTTCAGGTTCTTCTCCGTTGAATGTCGCAGCAAATCAGACTTTTCTTTCTCATATTTATTGGATTACTAGGCGTATCGGAAACCCTGTTCGCTTCAACCAGCGGGCCGGATATGCCGGACAGCCTGCGCCACATTACCATCGGCAGCGTGAGCGTCGAGGGTAACTATCGCACCCGAACGCCCATCATTCTGCGCGAAATGGCCCTGCAGCCCGGCGATACGCTATTGCGAAAGGACTTGAAGTACAGTCTGGAAGTTGACCGTCGCAAAATCGTCAATACCAACCTGTTCATCACCGTCGAAATGCAGCATTTCCCCGACCCGCAGGACAGCAGCCTCGTGGATGTCCAGGTTGTGGTGAAGGAAAGGCTATACATGGTCGTGCTGCCCGTCTTTTCGCTAGCCGATCGTAACTTCAACGAGTGGTGGTACGACCGCAATCACGACCTGAGGCGCACTACCTACGGGCTGTTCATGAATTATAACAACCTGACGGGCCGGGCCGACCAGTTGCGGCTGTCGGCGGAGTTTGGCTTTTTACCCAATTACGGGATATCTTATTCGAATCCTTACATCGACAAAGCCAAGAAAACGGGGATTGCCATCGGCATGTCTTATGCCACCAATAAGTCGCTGCCTTTCCGTACCTGGAATGATAAACTGGATTACTTCAACAGCGAGCAATTGAACCGGGAACGGTTCAATGCCTTTGTCAAGCTAAGCCGGCGCAATAGATTTTACGGGTTTCACGTGCTGGATGCACGCTGGGTGAATGTGCAGATTTCCAACGCCTTCGCCAAACTCAATCCTAACTACCTGCTGGACAACCGCACGAGCCAGCGGTATTTCCAGCTTGCCTACAGCTTCAGCTACGACCGCCGCGACAACGTACAGTATCCGCTGCGAGGGTTCAGGTACGGTATATCGGCCAGCAAGCTGGGGCTGTTGCCGGGCGACGACATCGACCAGGCATCGCTTTTCGGCTGGTACAACCGCTATTATGCGTTGAATAAGCGTTGGTTTTTCAATAGCGGCCTTACCGCCCGCATTTCGGCCCCGCTGCGGCAGCCCTACGCGCAAACGATCGGGCTAGGCTATAAGGCTAACTTGGTAAGAGGCTATGAACTATACGTAATCGACGGTCAGCACTTCATTTTGTGGGATAATGAGTTGAAGTATAAATTATTTAGTTTTCAAAAGACTTTCCCCTGGATACCCGTTCGGCAACTCAGCACGATTCCCGTCACGGCCTACCTCAATTCGTTTGCCGATCTGGGGTATGTCCGCAATTATTACCCCGAATTGAGCAATACTAAACTGGGCAATCGTCTGCTGCCCGGTGCCGGGCTGGGACTGGACGTGGTGACGTTCTACAACATGGTCATCCGCGCCAACTACACCGTCAATGGATTGGGTGAGGGGCGGTTCTTTTTTCAAGTTGGTCGCTCTTTGTAGGAATGTCTTGCAGATTTTCACGGGCGGAATGGTTATTTTTGCGAAAATTCATTATCTCAGATTCCAAACATGAACCATTCTACGGCTTTGCGTGGACTACTGCTGATCACGCTAATGAGCGGGTTGCTGGCAAGTTGCCAAACCAAAACCAGTACTAACGAAGACCCCACGCTGCCGACCGACTCCCCAATTGCGGGCAAGTCCGCCAACAGGGACATCAACAGCGCGGCTTCCGTTTTGTTGAAGACCATTCTCGGCACTTCCGACGAAGGCATCATCCGGGGCATCGCCTTCGGCGACCCGGTTGGCAAGGTGCGGGCCTCCGAAAGTCGGACCGCTGCAACCTTCGAGATGTTCGAGGACTCGCTGCGCCACGTGGGCTACACCTTCGAGACCGACCAACTGGAAACCATCGACGTGCTGTACTACTTCACGCCCACGGGCCGGATGGTCAACAAAATAACCGTCGATGTTTATCTCAATAGTGATGAAGCTACCCAACAGTTGTGGAAAGCGGCCAAGAAGAATTTTACAGACAAATACGGTACGCCGCTGGAAGACAAGCCCCGCCACCTAAGTTGGAAAAAAGCCCCCGTCATGGTTGCGATGGACGAAGTGTCCGAGGGCAAAGACTACGGCTTGAAAATGGTATTCACGCCGACGGATAAGACGATGCTGGCTTCAAAATAATGGATAGTTGACAATGGACAATGGACAATGGAAACTTGCCGGACTGCGGGTAATTCTACTTTCACTAATATTGCTAATCGCTTCTCCGGCCTGGGCGCAGAAGAAAAGTAAGAAAGATTACCTCATCACCCTCTCGACCGAGGTGGGGACGATGCACCTCATCCTTTTTGACGAAACACCGCTGCACAAGGCCAATTTCCTGAAACTGGCCAAGGATAAATTTTACGACGGGCTGCTGTTTCACCGCGTCATCGAAAATTTTATGATTCAGGGTGGTGACCCCAACTCCAGGAAAGCCCAGGCGGGCGTCGCCCTCGGTAATGGCAGCGTGGGCTATAAAATCCCCGCCGAATTCCGGCCTGATTTGTTCCACCGCAAGGGCGCCGTCGCCGCCGCCCGCGACAACAACCCCCAGAAGGAATCGAGTGGCTCCCAGTTTTACATCGTCCAGGGCCGCCCTATGCAGGGTGATGATCTGGAAAAGCAGTTGGCCCGCGCTCCGCGCGAAGCCTCCGATCCGCGCCAGGCCACCGAAGCCCAGAAAGAGGTTTACCGAACGCTCGGCGGCTCCCCGCACCTGGATGGAAATTATACCGTTTTCGGGCAGGTGATCGACGGGCTGGCAGTGATAGACTCCATCGCCGCCCTGCCCCGCGACGCGCGGGATCGGCCTTTGAAAGACGTGGCCATGCAGGTCTCGGTCAAGAAAATGCGAAAGAAGAAGATTACGAAGAAATACGGATATCGGTTTGACGAACAATAATTTATGAGCAGTAAGCGAATACTCATTACGGGTTCTAATGGGCTTCTGGGACAGAAATTAGTCGAGTTGCTAATTCAAAAGCCTGACATTGAAATAATTGCCACGGCTCGCGGCGACAACCGCCTTCCCTATGTAGAAGGTTATAAGTACCACGCGCTGGACATCACACAGCCAGAAGAGGTTCGGGCAATATTTGCCCTCACCCAACCCGACGTGGTGATTCACACGGCCGCCATGACCAATGTCGATCAGTGCGAGTCGGAGAAGGAGGCGTGCTGGGAATTGAACGTGAAGGCGGTCGAGTACCTCGTGGATGCTTGTCGAGAACATAATGCTTTTCTGGTACATCTTTCTACCGACTTCATATTCGACGGCGCCGACGGGCCTTACGGCGAAACCGCCGAAGCCAACCCGCTGAGTTTCTACGGCTGGAGCAAGTACGCTGCCGAAAAAACCATCATCAACTCAGGCCGAATTGCCGCGCCCATCCGCTGGGCCATCGCCCGCACGGTACTGGTGTATGGCATCGCCCACGACATGAGTCGCAGCAATATCATTCTGTGGGTCAAAAATTCGCTGGAAGCAGGTAAGAATATCAAAGTCGTCACCGACCAGTGGCGCTCCCCTACCCTGGCCGAGGACCTGGCCGTAGGCTGCTTCCTCGTCGCCGACCAACAAGCCGAGGGTATCTTCAATATTTCGGGCAAAGACCTGCTGACCCCCCACGAAATGGCGATGATGACGGCGGATTATTTCGGACTCGACCAATCCTTAATCGCCGAAGCCGACTCCACCACCTTCACGCAACCTGCCAAACGACCGGCCCGCACGGGCTTTGTGTTGGATAAAGCCTTCAAAGTACTGGACTACGCGCCGCGCAGTTTTCGGGAAGGAATCGAGCTTTTGGCGGGACAGATGGGCGGGAATTAATTAGAACTAAACCTGACAATCCAACCCTATTATGCCCCGATACTTCAACCGCCGCAATCTCGACTTCCTGCTCTATGAAGTCCACAACGCCCAAGAACTGACGAAGTACCCCTACTTCGAAGCCCACGACCGAGAGACGTTCGACCTGGTGCTGGACTCTGTGACGCAAATCGCCGACACCCTCATGCACCCGCACTACCGCGACGTGGACCGCCACCCGCCCGAACTGAAAGACGGCAAGGTGACGGTGCATCCCCAAATCAAGCCTTTCCTGAAAGCCGTGGGCGAAGGCGGGCTGATTGGCGCGGGCTTTCCGTTCGACAAGGGCGGGCAGCAACTGCCCGAAATGGTGGGGGCCTGCGTGGATTTCATTCAAATGGCCGCCAACAACGGCATGATGTACACCGGCCTGACCGCCGGCGCGGCCAATCTGATCGCCACCTTTGGCTCACAGACGCTGGTGGATGCCTACGTCGCCAAAATGCTCGGCGGCGAGTGGCAAGGCACGATGGCCCTGACCGAGCCGCAGGCGGGTAGCTCGCTCTCCGACATCACGACCACCGCCGAGCCGCAGCCCGACGGCAGCTACCTCATTACGGGCCAAAAAGTCTTCATCTCGGCGGGCGACCTCGACGCGGTGGACAACGTAATCCACCTGATGCTGGCCCGCATCAAGGGCGCGCCGAAGGGTACGAAGGGCATTTCGCTGTTCGTGGTGCCCAAGTTTCGGATGCAGGAAGACGGCAGCTTCGTGGACAACGACGTAACTTCCACGGGTATTTACCATAAACTCGGGCAGCGCGGCACGCCCGCCATGCACCTCACGATGGGCGACCGCCACGACTGCCACGGACGGCTGCTAGGCGAGGCCAACCGGGGACTGAGCTATATGTTCCAGATGATGAACGGGGCGCGCATCGCGGTGGGCATTACCGGCGCGGCCATTGCCTCGGCGGCCTACTGTGCTTCGCTGGAATACGCCAAGGAGCGCCCGCAAAGCCGCCGTCTCAACGAAAAAAACCAGCTCGACTCGCCGCAAACGATGATTATCAACCATCCCGACGTGAAGCGAATGCTGCTGTTCCAAAAAGCCATCGTGGAGGGTTCGCTCTCGCTGCTGCTGGAGAGCGCCCGGCTGTCGGACCTGGCCCACGTAAGCGAAGGCGAGGAAAAGGAAAACTATACCCTGCTGCTGGAACTCCTGACGCCCGTAGCTAAGACCTTCCCGACCGAAATGGGCGTCCGCTCGGTCAACGAGGGCTTACAGGTGCTGGGCGGCTACGGCTTCACGGAGGATTTTCCGCTGGAGCAGATGTACCGCGACATCCGCATCACAACGATCTACGAAGGCACTACGGGCATTCAAGCCCAGGATTTACTGGGCCGCAAAATGACGATTCAGGGCGGCAAAGCCCCGCGGCTGCTTTTTGAAGAAATGAACAAGACCATCGGCGCCGCCAACGCCCATGAACTCCTAAAACCCTACGCCAAAATGCTCGGCGACGAAATGCAGCGCCTACAACGCGTCACGAACACCCTCCTGCCCTTCGCCCAGCAAGGCGACTACGAACGCTTCCTGATGGACGCCACGCTCTACATGGAGTTCTTCGGGTTAGTGACCGTAGCCTGGCAGTGGCTTAAACAGGGCATCGTGGCGCAAAACGCCTTAAACTACGATAACCCAGGCGAAAGCGACACGGATTTCTACGAAAGCAAAATTCAGACGATGAAGTATTATTTTCACTATGAAATTCCCAAGGCGCTCGGCCTGGCGAAGCGGTTGCAGGATACGGAGGTACTGACGATTGTGACGGAATAATTTCGTTCTTCGTTCTTCGAGCGGGAGAAACTTATAGCAGCAATAGAGTTCCGAAACGAAGAACGAAGAACGACCTTATTGAATCACCAACCGCAACCCCTTCGACTTCACCCGCACTTTCAGCCAATCCTCCATGCGCTTGGTTTCGCGCGAACTGGGGCGCTTGGCGAATTTGGCGTAGGCGAGGTAGGCCGTGTCGGTCTTGGCGGTTTTCAGGTTGAGGATCGGCGACATCGTGAGTGAGAATTCGTCGATGCTCGGGTACTGCACCTTGATTTCCTGGCCAATGTCGCCCGACTGTGTGTTAATGGTACGGTAGCGAGCGATTTCTTTTTCGAGCATATCGATGCGGGCGTCCTTGTTCTGGACGATTTCCACGTTTTTCTTGTACAAATCTTCCAGAATCCCCGTCCGCAGGTTGGTGTTGAATTGGTCGAGCATATGCGCATTTACCTCATTATAGTTCTGGCGGACGATCAACTGCGTATTTCTCAGACCGTATTTGGGCAGTTGGCTGCTTATCTTCCTGATCCGATTGCTATCCAGCGTTTGCCCCATGCATGTAAGGATGATGCTGGAGGTATCGGGCCGGTACACGAACTGCTGGTTGATAATTTGCGTCGCCGGGGTATTGATTTCCGCCGCCACAAAATCTCGGGCCTTCCGCTCGAATAAACTTTTGCGTACCACGTTGGCCGCCAAAAAAACGCTGGGAATGGCCGTCGCCAACACAAAAAAACCGACCCACAGTTTCACCCGACGATCGGTGGTGGCGTCCACGTAATGGCGCCGCTGAAAGCGCAAATATTTGACGATCAGAAAAGTAGATAGCGTAATAAAAACGCAGTTGATTGAAAATAAATAGAAAGCTCCCATGAAAAAATTCCACTGTCCGGTGGCGATGCCGTAACCCGCCGTGCAGAGCGGCGGCATGAGGGCCGTGGCGATGGCCACGCCCGGAATGGCGTTACTCTTGTCCTGCCGGGTGCTGGCGATGATGCCCGCAAAGCCGCCGAAAAGCGCGATCAGCACATCCCAAAGCGTGGGCGAAGTGCGAGCCAGAATCTCCGTTTGGGCGTCGTCGAGCGGGGTAATGAGAAAATAAACCGTCGAGGTAAGCACACTGATAAAGGCGGCGATCGCCAGGTTTTTCAGGGCGCGGCGAATCAAATCCAGGTCCAGAATCCCCACGCCCATCCCCACGCCGATAATCGGCCCCATGAGCGGTGAGATCAACATGGCCCCGATGACCACGGCGGTCGAGTTCATGTTCAGGCCGATGGAGCAGATAAAGATGGCGCAGATCAGAATCCAGAGGTTGGTGCCCCGGAAGGTGACGCCGCGCTTGATGTCTTCGATGACTTCCTCCTCGTCGGCTTTGCCCTCTTCCAGATTGAACAAATGATAGACGAATCCCCGCACATAGCGCAGGAAAACCGAGGTGCGAAAGCGTGAGTTGGGTTCACTCATAGGGCCGGGAACATAAAAAAAGTGCCAACGCCAAAGATAAATGGGATATATTTGATTAACTAAAAAGCATCACCCACCGTAAAATCTAACGCTATTGCCCAATGGATCTGTTTACCGTAATCGCCTTGCTCACCACCATTTCCGCCCTGTTTGCTTACGTCAATTTCCGCTACCTCAAGCTTCCTACCACCATCGGTCTCATGCTCATCGCTTTGCTGAGCTCCATCGCGATCCTGATCGTCGGACAGTTTAGTCCGGCAGTACTGGCAGGAGTCACAGGCCTGGTAAGCGGAATAGATTTCCCGCAAGTACTTCTGGAAGTGATGTTGAGTTTTCTTCTTTTTGCCGGAGCGTTGCACACCGACATGGCGCTCATGCGCGAGCAAAAGTGGAGCATCCTCAGCTTCGCCACACTGGGTGTTCTAATGTCCACCTTTCTGATAGGGGCGCTCTTTTATTACGTGTTGCCCTTGGTTGGCTTTGCCATTCCTTTTATAAATTGTCTGTTGCTCGGCGCATTGATTTCACCCACCGACCCCATTGCGGTGCTGGGAATTTTGAAAGAAGCCAAAATTCCCAAGAATCTAGAAATCGTCATCACGGGAGAGTCGCTGTTCAACGATGGCGTGGGCGTGGTCATTTTTCTTACCATTCTGGAAGTCGCCACGATGGGCGTCGGTGAAGTCACTCCGGGTGAAGTGGCGTTGCTTTTCGGGAAGGAGGTCGGCGGCGGGCTGATTCTGGGCGCTGTGCTGGGCTACGTAACTTATAGGATGATGAGGTCGATCGACCATTACCAGACCGAAGTTCTGCTTTCGCTGGCGTTGGTCATGGGCGGCTACGCACTGGCAGCGAGTCTGCACTTTTCCGGCCCGCTGGCCGTGGTTGTGGCGGGCCTGTTCATCGGCAACAGGGGCCGTTCCGAGGCCATGTCGAGCGAAACGATGGAGTACCTGGATAAATTCTGGGAACTGGTCGACGAGTCTCTTAACGCTTTGCTGTTCGTTCTCATCGGCCTGGAAATCGTGATTATTCCCTTTTTGGACAATTACTGGATGGCTGGCGTCCTGGGCATCGGTATCGCGCTGTTCGCCCGTTTCGTATCGGTCTATATTCCCATCTTGGCCCTGCGCCGCTCGGTCAATTTCATGCCCCGCACCCCGCTCATCATGACTTGGGGTGGCTTGCGCGGCGGTATTTCCATCGCCCTGGCCCTCTCCCTCCCAGCGGCCATGGACAAAGACATCATCCTGTCGATCACCTACTGCATCGTCACCTTCGCCATTCTTATCCAAGGCATTACGCTGGGGCCGATCGTGAAGCGGGTGAAGGCACGGTATGGGCTATAGCCAAAGGCACAAAGGGGCAGAGGCACAAAATAGGCTAACGCCGTTAGCGGTGTATCAAAACTTTGTGCCTTTGGAATTTTGTGCCTTAAGTGCTAAATACAGGACAAAAAAAAATGGGATAGCCTGAAATTGGTAGATTTGAGTTGCGAACCAACTCTACCCAGACTATCCCGATGCAAAGTAAAGAGAAAGAAGTGTACAATGCCATTAAGGGCCACTTCGATTGTGACATA
>JBBSKK010000002.1:0-22967 GCA_038256395.1 Cytophagales bacterium
AGGCGGCGCAAATCCAGCGCGAACAGGGCGCACGCGAAATTCTGAAAAAGTACCCTAATCTGAAAATGCTGGCTCACCAAACGGGCGATTGGGATCGCGCCAAGTCCATGTCACTGATGGAAAACTGGATTCAATCTTACGGCAACAAGATCGACGCGGTTTTTGCCCAAAACGATGAAATGGGCATGGGCGCCGTCAAAGCCCTGCAAGCCGCCGGGATGAAAGATAAGGTGGTAGTCGTAAGCATAGACGCCATCCCCGACGCGCTGCAAGCCGTGGAAAAGGGAACCCTTGACGCTACCGTGTTCCAGAACGCTGCTCAACAAGGTTCACAAGCCATTGAAACGGCCCTGAAAATTATCGACAAGAAGTCCTACGTAAAGGAAGTACTGATTCCGTTTCAGTTAGTGACGAAAGAAAACGTAGCGGAATTCAAGAAGTAAAGGGCTTCCATTCTCGAATTTTCTTGCCATTTTTGTCAAGTGCCCGTCCCAACTCGACTTCACCCATGCCCTACGCCCAATACTTCAACGGCCAAATCTTTCCCAACGACGCCGATCTGCTTAAGACCAACGACCTGAGCTTGCTGCGAGGCTACGGGATGTTCGACTACTTCCGCACCTATAATGGCGTTCCCTTCCGCTGGGACGATTACTGGACGCGGTTTGCGAATTCGGCCCGCTCGCTGCACATGGCCCCGCCCTTGACGCAGGCCGAAACCGCTGACATCCTGACTGACCTCTACCAACGATCGGGAAAGGCCGAAACAGCCTTCCGCTTCGTGCTGACGGGTGGCTATGCCGCCGACAGCGTGACGGTAACACAGCCCAATTTTTTGATTCGCTGTGAGCCGTTGCCTAAGGATAATCCCAAAGCTATGGAAGAGGGAATTAAAGTGCTGCCCTACGATTACATCCGCGATTTGCCCGAAATCAAGACGACGAACTACCTCCACATGATACTGCAAGCCGAAGAGATGAAGCGGCAGGGCGCGTCGGATTTGCTTTTTCACAAGGGCGGCGAAATCAGCGAACTCACCCGGAGCAACGTTTTCCACTTCAAGGGCGACACGCTCGTCACGCCCGACCGCAACGTGCTGAATGGCATTACCCGCCGCGTGTTTCTGGAACTTGCCGCCCCGCATTTCGAGGTACAGGTGAGGCCCGTATTGTTCGACGAGTTCGTCAACGCCGACGAGTGCTTCACTACCAGCACCACCAAATGGGCGGTATCCATCGTTCGGGTAGGGGAGCAGATCATCGCCGACGGTCAGCCCGGTGAGCGGACGGTGTTTTTGCGGGAGTTGTTTTTGAAGGTGGCGGCGGCGTGGGGGAAATAGCGCAGTTAACGAATCAGCTTGTCCCATTTCTTCCTGACAATCGCTACATCCGTGTTTTCCAGGAAGCCGATGCTAAACCGATTGGGCGTTTTTTGCAAGAACTTCTCGCAGCAGCGGTAGTTGCGACCAAAGCCCCAGACTGTCATGCCGTCCATGGGATAATATTGGTCGGAGGCGTCCTCGGCGTTGTGGTGGGCGATAAAAAGGACGCGGTCTAGGTTTTGATCGCCGAAGCAAACCCACTCGGGAGCCGGCAGAGTCCTTTGCTCCTCGGCTCGCCACAGCCGTGTTTTTGGCCGTCGGCCAGAAAATAGTAATCGTCCTTCTCGCTGAAAGTGCCGCCCGGCGTACCCTCGTACCGGAGCCAGTAGGGCCGCCCGTCGGTCTGGTTCACCCTCAGGGTGGCGTGTGTCGGGTAAATATCCCGGGTACATTTCCACTTACCGTCCAGCGACTCGGCGGCGATGGTCACGCGGCGGCGGGAATTGTGGATTATCCTGCTCTGGCAGTTCTTGTAGCCGGGGTGAAAGTAGTTGTCGGGATGCACCAGGTTGGGTAAGCCGCGGTATATCCCCAACTAAATCAGGGCTTTGGACTCTTCAACAAGCCGTCAATCGAAAACACATTTCCGTTTTTCAGCACCTTCTCCACATTCCAGGCGTCCTGAATGGTTTTAAGCGGGTCGCCGTTCACGATCACGAGGTCGGCGAGTTTGCCGGGCTCCACGGAGCCGAGGTCTTTGCTCACGCCCACGGCCTTGGCGGACCAGAGCGTGGCCGAACGTAGCGCCTCGAAGGGCGTCACGCCGCCATCCACCCAGCATTGCAGTTCGGAGTGCAGACTAATACCGTAGGGAATAAACGGGCTATCGGTCCCCGCCGTGACGTGCGCCCCGGCGGCCAGGAGTTTCTTGACCGTGGCCTGAATGCGGCCAAAATTGGAGAGGTAGCCTGGGAAACGCTGAGTGACCGTCGCGGCGCTGGCCTTGATGTCTTTGATAAAATCTTCAGAATAAAATGCCTTGAACTGCGGATTACCGTAGTAGGCGTCGGGATTCTTGGAGGCCATCGTGTAAAAGCCCCCCTGCAACGAGGCCGTCGGCGTAATATTCATGCCCGACTTAGTGACGATGGCGATTACGTCCTGATAGCTGTTGTTGGTCGCCGTAATTTTAGGGGAATAGCCACGCCGACTGGTGCCGCCGATGTGTTCCACGGCATCCACGCCGTAGTGCGTGGCCGGGTAAATCTCGTGCGACGACACCGGAATGCCGTATTTATGGACGTAGTTGGTCGCGCGTTCCTGCAAATTGTCGGGCATTCGGACGTAGGTTTTCAGCAGGTCGTAGTCGAGCCGCACGGCGCGGTCGAGTTCCAGATCGAGCTGCGCGCCCGAGCCGATGCTGTTGGCTAGGCCATAGTAAATCCGCGCCCCGTCGGTGAGGTAGCCCGTAAAGAAGCCACGGGGGCCGGGCAGGGTACCGCTGTCCCAGGCTTCCTTGCGTTCCAGCGCGTCATAGGGATCGGACCCCGTTTCGCGCAAGGAGGTAATGCCGAACGAAAGCCACAGGCGGCCCAGTTTCTCGCCCACCATTTCGCTTTGGTGCGTGTGCATCTCGAACAGGCCCGGCATCACGGTTTGGCTGGACGCGTCGATCAGTTCTCCCTTCCGGCCCGCCTTGTGCGGGGCGATTTCCTTGATGCGGTTGTTCTCGATGACGATGTCCACGTTGGTTTGGTAGGTGGCGTCTTTACCGTTGAAAAGTCTGCCCGCGTGGATCACTTTCAGGCCACTGGGCTGGTTGTATTCCCAGCTAAAATCCAGCGGAATTTTCTCAATGTGGCCGTCCGACAGAAACATCTGCCGCAAAGAATCCGTGGCCAGATACACGATGCTTTCGGAGTCGCCTGTCCAGGTGGGCGAGTCGGCCAGGCCGTTGGTCAGGCGACGGGGCGGGCCGATGGGTTCGCCCGTGGGATCGACGGGGAGTATATACAGAAAGCCGTCCTGCACGTAGGCCATTTGACTGCCGTCAGGCGACCAGAGTGGGCCATTTTTGCCGCGCATCCCCAGCGACCGCATCGGCACGGGCGACACGTAGCGGTCGGGCTTTTTGTCCAAAGAAATCAGCAGAATCTTGTTGATGCCTTCGCGGAAGCGAGAGGAGGCTACCTGCAACTCCGAAATGGCGATGGTCTTGCCATCGGGCGACCAACTCGGCTGGCTGGGGACGAAAATAGACTCGTGAAGTTTCTCGACATCACCCTCGCCGATGTCCACCATGCTCAGCGTACCCCGGCCCCAGGCGTTGCGGATGTCGCCCTGGTAGTAGGCGATGTGCTTGCCATCGGGCGGCCAGGATGGAAAGTTGAGGTCTTCGGGAGCTTCGACGAGCAGGCGGTCTTTCCCCGTTTTCAGATCGCGCACCCATAGATCCATTGTTCCCTGGCGGTCGCAGGTGTAGGCCAGCAACCGACCGTCGGGCGACCAGGCTGGGTCGGCGTACACAAACGCATCCTGAATCAGCGGCGTGGGTTTGGCTTACTCTACCCGAAGATATTTGTAAAAATCTGATTATAAAATAGTTGTATCTCAATCCATCAGATAAATAAATTTATGCAGTCCTGCCAAAACTGGATAAAACTCTCCTGCGGATTTTTTAGCCCTCCCCTTATCAGATCAAGCCCTTTTCTGAAGAAGCTGTTTGCCTTGTATCCGTGCTTCTTATATTTTATTTGTTGTACTTTCTGGTGATGAAACTCTCCAGCCTTGGAAATTGGTACATCCGTAATTGCGATTTATGAACAAGAAGAGCCGTGTGAAGGGAGACTTTCACGAACGGTTCCGTGAGAACGTGGGGGTGAGATTCCCGTGCGTGACTCGATTGTTATTGGGCGGATTGGGCCGAGCGCCCAGATAGCTGCGGTAGCCACGCTGCCGATTCAGGATCGGCGAAGCATTGGGGCTGGCGTAGTAGTCGCCGATGTAGTCTGAGATGTCGAAGTCCGCCGGGTTGCGCAGCAGCCCGACCATACCGCCCGACAGGTTATTGCCGCGCTGAATGCGGCCTGAGAAGCTTTTGGTGTAGGACAAGCCGCCCGACATCCGCACCCGCTCGTTGAGTTTGCGCTCGGCGTTGAGACGCACCGTGGTGCGGTTGTACTCGCTGTTGCCACGCTGTACGCCCTTCTGCCGCAGGTCGCCGAGGCTGAAAAAGTAGGTCGATTTCTCATCCCCACCGCTCAGACTAAGGGCATTGTCGAAGAAATGGCCCGTGCGAAAAACCAGGTCGTAATTGGGATCATTATAGACCTCGCGCGAATTCTTTTTCACAATCGGGTAGTACTCCGAGCCATCGCGAGCCTTGAAAAACTGCCCCGTTTTATTTACCTCGTCTTCGCCGCCGGTGCGGTCGGCGATTTTGTCGCCCCAGGCCGTAGTGCCGTTGGGATTGTACACGCCCTTGGCGCCCTGCCCGAACACGCCCTGTACCGGATGGAAGCTGTTGATCTTATCGACCGAGTAGGACGAACTGAACGAAATATTCATCTTGCCTCCCTCGGCCCCTTTTTTGGTGGTGATGATAATCACGCCGTCGGCCGCCCGCGAACCCCAGAGTGCCGCCGCCGACGCGCCTTTCAGGATTTGCATGGAGGCGATGTCGTTGGGGTTGATGTCGTTGAGCCGCGATTGCGGTACTACGCCGCCCGAAGTGCCGCCTTCGGTGGTACTGCTGATCGGGACGCCGTCCAACACGATGAGCGGCTGGGAATTACCCGTCAGCGTATTCTGGCCGCGAATCTGGATAAAGGAAGCGGCACCGGGGTCGCCCGCCGTGCGGGAAATCTGCACCCCCGAAGCCCGACCCGCCAGGCCGTTCATCAGGCTGGTTTCGCCCGAGCGGGCGAGGGCCTCGCCGTCGACCTTGGAACTAGTGGAGCCGAGCTTGTCCGCCGATTCCTTGATACCCAACGCTGTGACGACCACCTCGTTGAGCATGGTCGTGTTGGCAGCCAGGGCGATGTCGAAGGTCGTACGGCTTTTGATTTCGATTTCCTGCGTCACGTAGCCGATAAAAGAAACAACCAGCGTACCGCTGGCAGCGGGTACCCGCAGGCTGAATTTTCCGTCGTTGTCGGTGGAAGTGCCGATGTTGGTGCCTTTTAGCAGCACGTTGGCACCGGGGATGCCCTGCCCGTCGGCTTTGTCGGTAATTTTTCCCGACAACACAACCTCGACATTGGGGCGGCGCAGATTTTGCTCAAAATTGGCATTCTTTTTCGGACGAGCCGAAGCCAGCACCTGCACGTGTCCAATATCCGGCACACACAACAGCCCTGCCACAACGCTCAGAATGATCCTGGTAGATTTGTTCATAGATGCACAATTAAATTGGTAATCACTTGGTTGATCTATTTTTTAAAACAGAATTCGCACAAAATGGGCAGCCACGCCGATTCGCTCAGTCGCGGCGGTCGCCATCCGGGAGGAAAGCGGTTCTTACTTGTGCGGCAAGTAATTATTCGGTCAATCGTGCAGCCATGAAGATGGCTTACAATGGGAGGGAGTCGGTTTTGGGCAGAACACCCCTATCCGAAATATTACTTTTTTTTGAAAAAAGGGAAGATTTGAAGAATAGCGCAATTTATTCAGGATTCTGTCTGATTTTTCTACTGTATCCTGGCAAAAGAGACGAGACTTTGGCCTGAAATTATTTTATTTGTACCGTCAGTTCTGACACGCTCATTACGCTCAGAAATACTTTTTGCTATGAAAATTTGCCTCCTCTTATTTTTCGTGTGTGCGCTTGCTGTACAGACTGCTTTCTCTCAGGCTAATACCCCTATCATCGTCGCCACCTATAATCTCCGCTACAATACGCCCAACGACGGCGTGAACGCCTGGCCTAATCGCAAGGAAAACGTAAAAGCACTCATTCGTTACCACGAATTCGACCTGTTTGGGACGCAGGAGGTGCTGCGCGGGCAACTGGAAGACGTGGCTGAACTGAAAGAATTTGGTTTTTTAGGGAAAGGCCGCGACGACGGCAAGCAGGCCGGCGAACACTCCGCTATTTTCTACAAAAAGGATCGCTTCAAGGTGCTGGATTCCGGTGATTTTTGGCTGAGCGAAACGCCCGACGTACCCGGTAAAGGCTGGGATGCCACCTGCTGCAACCGCATCTGTTCCTGGGCGAAGTTCCAGGATTTGAAAACGAAAAAGCAGTTCTATTTTTTCAGCGTCCATTTCGACCACCAGGGCGTGAAAGCCCGGCAAGAATCGGGGAAGTTGATGGTAAAGAAGATCAAGGAAATTGCAAAAAACGCCCCGGCCATCTGCGTGGGGGACTTCAATTCCACACCCGAAACGGAGCAGATCAAAGCCATACAAACTATTCTGCAAGACGCGCATAACGTGACAAAGCAGCCGCCTTACGGGCCGGAGGGTACCTTCAACAGCTTCAAGTTCGATGCGCCCATGGAAAATCGCATCGACTACATTTTCGTGAGCAAAGATTTCGACGTTCTAAAATACGGCGTCCTAACCGACGCCAGGGAACAGCGTTATCCGTCGGATCACCAGCCCGTGGTGGCTAAGGTGGTGCTTAAGTAGCGGATTGGGAAATCTCTTTCACCAATCCACCACCGAACCGTCCAACGCGTTGTACGTTTCGGGATTTTTCCAGTCGTGGCCAATCTTGTCCTTCATCTGTTCGTCGTCCAGCTCAATGCCCAGGCCAGGCTTGGTGGGAATCATTACCGTGCCATCGCTCTGCAGTTTGAAGGGTTCTTTCAAATAGCCTTCGCCCAGCGAAACCTGCTCCTGGACGAGGAAATTGGGAATGCTCGCCGCCAGATTTAGCCCCACGGCCAGCGAAATCGGCCCCATCGGGTTGTGCGGGGCGATGGGAACATAGTAGGCTTCGGCCATGCCCGCGATCACGCGGCCCTCGGTGATGCCGCCCGCGTGGCAGAGGTCGGGCTGGATGATGCTGGCTGCACCCTTTTCCAAAATCTCGCGAAAGCCCCACTTGGTGAAAATCCGCTCGCCCGTAGCGATGGGCAGGAAAGTGCCGCGCGCGATGTCCACCATCGTATCCACGTTCTGCGCCTGGCAGGGTTCTTCCACGAACATGGGTTTGTACGGCTCCAACTCCTTGATGAGTACTTTGGCGGTCTGTGGGGAAATGGCTCCGTGGAAGTCGATGGCGATGTCCATATCCAGGCCGCCCGCCTCGCGCAGGGAGGCGAAGTTGTCCGCTGCGTACTGGATAAATTTTGGGTTTTCGACGATGTTGGCGGGCTTTTCTTTGGCCACGCCCGTTTTGATGACGGTGAATCCCTCGGCCTTCCGCTGCTTGATTTGCTCGGCGTTGGACGCTCGCCCATACACGCGCACCCGGTCGCGGGTCGGGCCGCCGAGTAGTTCATAAACCGGAACGCCCAGTAGTTTTCCCTTGATGTCCCACAAAGCGTGGTCTATGCCACTCAGAGCGCTGGTCAAAATAGGCCCGCCCCGGTAAAAAGCGTGGCGGTAAATGGCTTGCCAGTGATGCACCACCTGCCGGGGATCTTTGCCGATCAGGTAAGGTTCTACTTCCTTGATGGCCGTAGCGATAGTCAAAGCGCGGCCTTCCAGCAGCGGTTCGCCCAAGCCGAAAATACCACCCGCATCGGTATGAATTTTCAAGAAAATCCAGCGCGGCTTCACCAGGAAGGTTTCCAACTTCGTGATTTTGACCTGCCCGTAATCGCGGAAAGGCGTAGGCGCGGCGGCATAAGAAGTTTTGGGCAGGGCCATCGCGCTCATGCCCGCCACGCCGAGGACGGATTGAATCGCCGAGCGGCGTGATAACGTTTTAGGTTTCATAGTAACATTTTTTTTACCAATTATGAATCGACCCGTCCGGGGCTTTCAAAACCGGGTGCGGGAATTTGGTTTTTTCTTTCACCTCCATGACGAAGGTGGCTTTCTTGGGATCGAATTTCACGCCCAGGCCGGGGGCGTCGTTGAGGTAGAGCTTGCCGTTTTTGAAATTGATAAAATCCTCATTGAAATAAGGCGGGCGCTCCGGCTCACCGCCGCCCAACTCCATCAGGCAGCGCGACGGGCTGCTGGAACCCAGCACGTGAACCAGCGCGGCGGTGGACAGCGGGCCCGTGAAGTGCGGAATCATGCCCACGTAATGCGTCTCGCAAATCGCGGCCAGTTTCTTGAATTCGCTGAGACCACCCGTGTTAGGAAGCGTGAATCGGGTATAATCGATCAGCCGGTTTTCGATCAATTCGTTGGCATCCCAGCGGTCGCCGAACTGCTCGCCGACGGCGATGGGGACTTTGGTTGCGGCGCGGACGGATTTGTAAACACCGGGATTTTCCGAGCGGACGATGTCCTCCACGAAATAGGGTTCGAGATTTTCCAGCGCGTTGCAGATTTTCAGGCCGTCGGTCAGGTCAAAGCGGGTGTGCAGGTCCACGGCCCAATGGCCGCCACCACCCACTGCTTCGTCGATGCGCTTGCAGTGTTCAATGGTTTTCTTGACGTTCTCGTAGTAGTCGAACGGCTCCTCGCCGTTGCCACCCGTGGGGCCGATACGGTAGGCGCGGAGTCCGGCTTCGATACAGTCGCGGGCGCGTTCTTCCTCGGTTTTGGCTTTGGAGGCGCGGAATCCGGTGGCGTAGCACTCCACGTAGTCGCGGGTCGCGCCGCCGAGCAGTTCGTAGACTGGCACTTTCAACGCTTTGCCCTTCAAATCCCAGAGGGCCATTTCTATGGCCCCCAGCGCGTGGAGTTTTTCGCGGCCCGGCGGGTAGAACATCCCGCGATAGACGTACTGCCACAAATGCTCGATGCGAAACGGGTCTTCGCCGATGAGCATCTGGGCGCATTGCTCGATCATGTCCTTGGAGCCGCCCTCACCGATGCCGATGATGCCGCCGTCGGTCTCCACTTCCACGATGCCCCGCGCCTGGTTGAAAAGCGGCTTGTTGTAGCCCGGCACGGCGTAGTAGCGGATTTTGGTAATTTTCAGGCCGGAGGCGGCCGCTGAATCATAAAAAGGCAAGCCGGAAAGTATTGCGGCGGAGCCTAGGACGCTGGATTTTAGGAAGTTTCTTCTTTGCATGGTTTTTTCAAAAGCTTATCCCGCAAACTCTACCCGCCGCGCCATCGACGAATCCCGCGCGACCAGTTTGGCCTCCATCAGGATTTGCTTCATGCCTTCGTCGGGATTATTGAGTTTGCCGATCAGGTACTCTACCGCCGTTTTACCCAATAATTCGATGGGTTGTTTCATATAGGTAATGGGGCAATAGTACAAGTCAAAACCTTCCGCCTGGCCGAAACTAACAATAGCCAGGTCGGATGGTACTTTCAGGCGGAGTTCATTGATGCACTTCAAGCCGTTGATGGCTAGGCCGTAAGTGGCAAAAATCAGCGCATCCAGCTTTTGGCCGGAGGAGATTATTTCGTCGAGGGCATTTTTAACTTTCTGCTCCATCGTTTCAAAATGTACTTCTTTGAGCCAATTTGGGTCAAACGCGATGCCGTTGTCCAGCAGCGCCTGGCGATAGCCGCGAATCCGCTCGGCCATGTGAAACATCCCGGATTTGTAGGCAAAAAGCCCGATGCGCTCATAGCCGCCCCGAATCAGATGCGTGGCGGCGTCGTAGGAGGCTTTATAATTGTTCGTCGCCACGAAGTCGGTTTGGATATCGGGGAAATGGCGATCCAACAGCACGAAGGGAATGTTTTTTTCCTTCAGGTATTGAATGTGCTTTTCCGAATTTTCGGAGGAAACGATGATGAAGCCATCCACCTGACGGTTGATCAACACGTTCAGCAAGTCCCAGGCTTTGTCGGCCCGCTCGTCGCAACTGCCGATGATGACCGTGTAGCCGTGGCGTTGCGCCTCGTCTTCCACCACGCGGGCGATGTTGGCGAAGAACGGGTTGGATATATCGGCAATCACCAGCCCGATCGTGTAGGTTTTACCACTCCGCAGGCTCTTGGCCAGGTGATTGGGTCGGTAGTTTAATTCTTTGGCAATATTGTGAATGTTCGCCGCCATTTCGTCTCCCACCCGGCTCTCCTTGGCCTTTCCGCTCAGCACATAGGACACCAAAGCCGTAGATACCCCGGCCTTCTCCGCAATGTCTTTTTGGGAAACCTTTTTTTTCAATGATTAGTGATTAGTGATGAGTGATGAATGCCGGGCGCAGCATTCTGAGAGACTTCGTGTCCTGACTGAGCCAAAAGCCGATTGCTGAAAGCCGACGGCCCACTACGGTCGTATGATCGTTCCATCCGCCCGGCGCACTTGCCAGTTGGACTTGGTGCCGATGGGGTACTTGGCAGCTTCTTTTTCGTTGATATCCACGCCGAAGCCGGGGACTTCATTGACCGACATATAGCCGTCTTTCATCGTCGGGCAACCCGTGAAGACGTCCTTCATCTTATCGGAGAAATTCACCGCTTCCTGAATGCCAAAATTCCAGATCGCAAAGTCCATGTGTGCCTGCGCGGCATGGCCCACGGGCGACACGTCGCCGGGGCCGTGCCAGGCCGTGCGAACGTTGAACCACTCGCCCAGCCGCGCTATTTTCATGGCGGGCGTCAGGCCGCCGATCTGCGAGACGTGGCAGCGGATGTAGTCGAAAAGTCGGTTGGCCATTGGCTCCTTGAATTCGTTGATGTTGTTGAATAGTTCGCCCATCGCGATGGGTACCGTCGTGGACATCCTGAGTTGCCGGAACCACTCCATGTTCTCGGGCGAAAAGGGGTCTTCGATGAAGAAGGGGCGGTATTCTTCCAGCTTTTTGATCATGTTGATGGCGTTCATCGGCTGCACCCGCTCGTGGATGTCGTGCAGCAGTTCCAGTTCCTCGCCCACACGCTTACGAACCGTCTCGAACATAATCGGTACCGATTTGAGGTACGCCTGTTCGTTCATGAAATTGTCAGTAGCACCGCCAAAGCCCGCTGCCTTGTAGTCGGGCGTTTGGACGGTGGCTCCTACTGCTCCGTAGCCGCCTTGCTGGATGCGGATGTGTTTGAATCCCTGCGCCTGTAATTTCTGCACGTCGTCCGCCACTGCCTCGGGTGTGTTGCCGTTGGCGTGGCTGTAACAAGGAATGGCAAAGCGCACCTTGCCGCCCAGCAACTGATAGACGGGCATCCCGGCGCGTTTTCCTTTGATGTCCCAAAGTGCCTGATCCAGTCCGCTGAGGGCATTATTAAGTACTGGCCCATTGCGCCAGTACGAACTCACGTAGGCACTCTGCCAGATGTCCTCGATATTGTCCGCATTCTTACCGTTGCAGAATTCATCGAGGTAAGTATTGATCGCCGGCAGTACCACGGCAGCACGTTGCGTAAAGGTGGCGCAACCCAGACCGTACAAACCCGGTTCGTTGGTTTCGACTTTGACCACAATGAGGTTAGAACCCTGCGGCGCGGTGGCAATGGCTCTTACTTTGGTAATCTTGACGGGCTTCATGCTCGCCGCGTAAGCGGGTGTCCCGGCCTTTTCCCGAGCTTCGGCGGTAGAAATCCCGCCAAACAAACCCAGCAGCCCAGCCGCTTTTATGGAGTCTCTTCTTTTCATAAGTTTTTTTGTGTAATCGTGTAATCGTTGAACTGTGTAATTGATGTTAAACTGTTTTTTGTTTAAAGTGCAGTTTATGGCATAACTACGCCTTAAATCCAGCAAATAACAATTCAACGGTTCAACGATTACACAATTCAACATCTATTTTTTATCCCACCAAACCCGCGTGTCCAGATCATTCGATCCCTGGCGGGTGATCGCCTCGTTGACGCTCGCCACGTTCACGATCAGCTCGCTGTCGGGGTAAGGGAGGCTGCGGATGAAGTCGCCCTTGATTTCGGAGCCGGGGAAGGGGTTTTTCTTCAAAGCCGGGAAGCCGCTGCGGCGGAAATTGGCCCAGGCTTCATTACCATCCAGGAAAGCGGAAACCCAGTACTGGGTGTTGATTTGATCCAATTCCTTACCAGCCACTAGCGGGTTGGCATCCAGATACGCTTTGATTGAAGCCTCGGGAATGGCGGCATTGGCGCCGTAAGCAGCCATCTGCTCCATGTTGGCCCGTACGCCTTTGGTGAAATACTCGGCAGGTGTTCCCGCTACCCAGCCCCGGAAAGCCGCTTCGGCCAGCAGGAGCTGTACCTGCGAATATGTGATGTGAAATTCAGGCGCGTCCAGTTTCAGTACCGTGCTTAGGTTCACTTGGGAATAATCCCACAGGCTCACCACTCCATTGGCAGCGAAGGTCGAGGATATCGTTACGTCGTTATAACCCATCGGCATCCCTATCTGCACTTTGGGGTCGGAGGAGGCTCGGGAGGCGTTTTGCTCCGGCCCGCCCTTGGCTCCCACGTAGCGCACCGCGAACACGGGCAGGCGCGGGTCGTTGTTGCCTTTCAGGTAGTTCACAAAAGGCGCGGCAAGGTAGAAATTAGTCTTTTCACGCGCCGCCAGGTGGTTGGCAATATAGTTGTTATAAATCGCCGTGTGCCGGATAATGGAGTTGTCGGCGTTGGACTGGAATACACCGCCCGCCACGGCTTTCTTTACAAAGGTTTGGGCAGTCGCTGGATCTACTTTGCTCAGGCGCATAGCCGCCCGCAGCAGGAAGGAATTGCCGAGTTTCTTCCACTTGGTCACGTCGCCACCGTAGAGAATGTCGGTCGTGACGGCCGCCTGAGTGGTAGATAGCGCGGCGGTGGCCTCGTCCAGTTCTTTCAGAATATCCTTATAAATCGCCGACTGTGGATCGTACTTGGGCGTGATAATTTCGGTCGTAAAGCCTTGGCCCGCCTCAAAATACGGAATATCGCCGTAAGTGTCGGTGATGATCATGAACGTGTAGGCTTTCCAGATGCGGGCCTGGTTGTAAATGTTCGACTGCCGGGGATCGTCCTTGGTCTGATCCAGCACGGCGATCAAGTTCTTAACGACGTTGCGGTAAAAATTTTGCCATACGCGCTCGGTGTTACTGTTGTTGATCTGGTCGTAATTCCCGCCCGAAAGCGAACTGCCGTAGGGCGTCAGTATCTGCTGCACGATGGGGAAATGGTAGGTCAGCATCCCCAGCGTGGAGCCGCCGTCGAGATACGTAGTGGCGATAATAGCCTTATTCATCACGAAAGAAGGCGCCAGCGAGGTGGGGTCCACTTTATTGGTATTGATTTCATCGAAACCTTCGTCGCAGGAAGTCGCGAACAGGCACAAGGCGAGCAGGAGTATGGGTAGCTTTTTCATGTTTATATTTTTAAAATCTTACATTCAAGTTAAAACCCACGCTCCTGGTCGGCGGCAGACCAGGCCAGAAGTCGAGGCCCACGGCGTTGTCCGAGGAGTTGAGGGCTTCTTCGGGATCCATGTTCTCCGTCCATTTTTTGAGGATCAGGACGTTGTTGGCCACGGCGTTCAGCTTCAAACCTTTCACGAACGAACGCTCGCCAAGCAATTTGGTAAAGTCGTAGCCCAGCGTGATCTGGCGCAGTTTCCAGAACCCGGCATTGAAGACAAAGTCCTCGTTGATGCCCTGCGGGTTGAGCGACTCGTAGAACGGTTGCACCGCTGCCCGCGTGGTGTTGATTTCGCCATTGGGGTTCACGCCGTCGCCGATTACGTAGCCCACATCGCGGCCCGGCAGGGTGCGCTTCGACAAGCCGTGACGCACGTAGTTGATGTTACGGCCCGCGATCATCTTGTGGCCCAGCTTGAAGTCGATCAGCGTGGAGAGCGAGATGCCCTTGTAGGTGAAGGTGTTGGTAATGCCGCCAAAGTAGCGGGGCAGGGCCGTGCCGAAATTCTGCTGCACGTTGTTGCGCAGCGGGAAGCCGCTTTTGGGGTCGAACACCTTGCGGCCCTGATCGTCACGGCGGTAGGTAAAGGTATAAATCTGGCTGAGCGGCTTACCCACGACCTGGTTGAGCGTGCGACCGCCGCCGCTGTTGACGGTGATGATGGTGTCGTTGTCCGACAAGCCCAGTTTCAACACTTTGGAAGTATTGAAGGAAGCGTTGGCGCTCACATCCCAGCGGAAACCTTTGGTCGTGACGGGCGTGAATGTCAGCAGCAGTTCCAGCCCCTGGTTCATGCTGCGGCCCACGTTGATGAGCTTTCTGGTGTACGACGAGGCGTCGGAAATTTGGGCGGCCAGAATCTGATCGTCGGTGGTTTTATGGTAATAAGTAAAGTCGAGTCCAATTTTGTTGTTGAACAACTTCAACTCGATGCCCGCCTCGGCCTCCTGAATACGCAGCGGGCGCAGGTTTTTGTTGGGAACTGTTCCCGTGTTGATACCGCCCACGGGCACTAGCTGGCCCGAAGGGTTAGGGAATGAGTTGTTTTCAACATTGAAAAACAGGGCATTCGAGTAAGGCTCCACGTTGTCGGAACCCACCTGCGCGTAGGCCGCCCGCAGCTTGCCGAAACTGATCCAGGCCGGGAGGTTCTCGAAGGCTTGGGAAAATACGAAGCTACCCGTCACGGAAGGGTACAAAATGCTGCGGTTGGCCGGAGCCAGCGTCGAGAACCAGTCGTTGCGGGCCGTCACGCCTAGGTACAGGAATTCTTTGTACGAGAAAGTCGCCGCGCCAAAGAGCGAGTTGATTTTCCGCTCCGACAGACGGTACAGCGGATCCTTGATGCGTCCGTTCATCACGGTATAAAGGCCCGGCTGAATGAAATCCTGCACCGTCACGCTGTTGTAATCGTTACGGGCGTAGCGCTGGTTGCCACCCAGCGTAATGTCGACGCCGAAGTCGCCGAAGGTTTTGTTAGCCCCCAAGATGAAGTCGAGGTTGCGCTCGACATTCTGCCGCACATCCTGCGTGAACTGGCCATTCACGAAGCCGATGGGCGCTCTGGGAATGGGCGCGTAGCCGTTGGGAATATTGTAATCCTGGTTACGGACGTAAGAGTCCTGCGCCAAACGACCCATAAGGTACAGCCAGTCCGTAAACTGGTACTTCAGGGCGACGTTGCCAAACAGGCGGCTGCGGTCGGTGTTCTCGAACTTGTTACTCATCGAATAATACGGGTTGTTCCGCACCAGGAAGCGCGAGAACACGAACTCGTCGCCGTTATCCAGCGTCTGATTTTGCTGCAACGCCTCGAAGGGCATGGAGTTGGCCAGGGTGAAAATAACCGTGGACACCGCCAGATCCTGCGTGTTCAACTGCGGCGGGTTGATATTCTCTTCCAGGGAGTAGTTGATGTTGCCCGTAGCGGTCAGTTTGCTGGTGATATTTTGGGTAAAGCCCAGGTTGATGACCTTGCGGTTGAAGGTGTTGTTGGGCATGATTCCCTTGTTGTCGGTATTGCCCAGCGACAGGCTGAACCCACCGTTCTCCCCGTTATTGGCCACCGTCACGGTATTGGTGAAGTTGGTGCCCGTGCGGTAAAACTGGCTCACCCGGTTGCGGACGGGCTCGTAGGGCCAGGTTTCGTTGTCGAACAGCGTCTGCGTCATGCCCGGCTGGAACTTCTCGCCGAAGCTCCACACGCCCGAAGTCGGGTTGGCGGTCGTGGGGCGTTTGCCGCCCTCGCCCTGACCGTACTCGTACTGGTAATCCGTGAAATCCAGCGGGGTGTCCGTTGTGAAGTTGGCGTTGTAGGTCACGCTGATGCCTTTGCCCTCGCCCCGGCTTTTGGTGGTGATCATCACTACGCCGTCCTTGGCCCGCGAGCCGTAGAGGGCCGCTGCGGTGGCTCCCTTTAGCACGGTCATGGTCTCGATGTCGTCGGGGTTGATGCTGCTCAGACCGTCGCCGCCGTCGGAGGCATTGGAGGAGCGGTTGCCGAAGTCCCCGCCGATGGCGTAGTTGGAGTTGTCGATCGGCACACCGTTGACCACAATTAGTGGCGAGTTATTGCCGCTGAACGACGACTGCCCCCGGATACGAATCTTGGCCGTACCCGCCGGCCCCGTTCCCATGGAAGTGATGTTCACGCCCGCCATCTTGCCCTGCAAGCCGCTCACAAAGTTGGGCGTGCGGTTGGTCGAAATCTGCTCGGCGTCCACGGTGGCCGTAGCGTAGCCCAGCGTCTTGGCCTCACGCCTGATGCCCAGGGCTGTCACAATCACCTCAGTCAGGTTCTTGGATTGCTCCGTCAGTTGCAAGTCCACTACCGAGCGCGAACCCACCGCAATCGTCTGACTTTCGTAGCCGATATACGAGAAAATCAGCGACGCATCGGCAGCGGCGGCAACCGTGTAGTTCCCATTAGCGTCGGTTGTGGTACCGCGGTTGGTACCGCTCACCAGAATGTTCACGCCGGGCAGGCCGTTACTGGCCTGGTCGGTCACTTTGCCCGTGACACTAGGTGCTTGGCCGTAGACCAGACTCTGACACAGCAACAATAGCATGAACAAAAGAGAAGTAAGGTTTCTTTTCATATAAATTAATTGGTTTAGAAAACTTTTAAGTACTATAAGTTAAGGATTTAGGAACTGCTTTAACGATTAAGCGTTTGAGCGCACGGCAGGCAATACCACATTGCTAATTGAATTACTCAAACATTTGATAGAACAGTCTTTGACATTTAATTTCATGTCTAGCCAATAAATCGGCACTTTGCTATGAAAAAGTATGGTTTTGGAGAAGTGGGCCAAAAGTATGCTTAACCGATTAAACAACAAAATATTTTTGCAAAAATTTTGCAAGAAAATCTTGTCAAAAGGCAAAAGGAGGATTTCCAGCCTGTTGAGGCCAGAAATCGCTATATACCAAATCTATTTCCGGGAGACCAATAGAAATCGACAGCAAAGAGCTTTTCAAATAAGTTGAGCCAAACAATCTACTATACCATATACCATGAAATCTATCCTGCGATTCCTGTCGATGATGTCCATTCTCACCCTGTTGACCTCGTATTGCTCGGCACAAGGGGATCTGAAAATCATTAAAGAACGCATCGTGGCCGACCTGATGGACACCAAAATTAGCGATAGCGCGGTGGATGATTTAATGGCCAAAATGACTGACGACGGCAGCTTCAAGGGGATCAATTACGAAGACCTGAGCCGCACGGCGGGCTTCCCGCAGGGCCGACACACCTACAACCTGACGTACTTGGCCAAGGCTTACAAAAATAAAACGTCGCGGTTTTACCAAAGCAAGCCGCTCAAAGCGTTGATCGAGAAAGGCTTGGAGTTCTGGGTCGAGCACGATTTCGTGGGCGACAACTGGCATAACAACCAAATCACCACGCCGACCAATCTGGGAGACCTCATGCTGGTGATGGGCGACGAACTACCTAAAGACCTGGTGACCAAGGCCCAGCCCATGATTTTCCGGGCCAACATGAACGCCTCGGGTGCCCGGCCCAGCGGCGACCGCATCGTGATTGCGGGCATTCTGGCCAAGAACCTGCTTTTCCAGGGTGATTATAAGGAGTTTGACAAGATCATTAAAATAATTGAAGGCGAGTTGAAGTTTTCGACGGGCCAACGGGGAATGCAGCACGATTACAGCTTTCACCACCGCGAAGACCGCGTCAACAACACCGATTCCTATGGCTACGGAAAGTACGCCAACGCCTACGGTGAGTGGTCGTATTACGTGGCGGGAACAAAGTACGCTTTCACTAAAGAGAAAATCAACCAGTTGGTCGATTACTACCTCGACGGAATCTACAAGCAGTCGGTGTACGGGATTTACAAAGACGTTAGCGTCCAAAACCGCAGTATTTCCCACAAGGCCACTTTTGAGCCGCGCGGCACCCTCGAAATCGAGCGGGTGCTGGTAAGTACCGATTATCGAAAAGATGAACTGGAAGAAATCATCAAACTCCGTAAAAGCGAAGCCAAGCCGTCAGCGTCCTTCGCGAAGTTCTTCTGGCAAACCGAGCATTTCGTGTTCCAGCGCCCCAATTTTTACACCACCGTCCGTATGTTCTCGACCCGTAACCGGAATATGGAAGTACCCTACAACGGGCCGGGCAAAACCACGCACCACCGCGCCGACGGCACCAATTACCTCGTGCTGAAAGGCGACGAGTACCTCAACATCTGGCCTGTGTACGACTGGCAGAAGATATCGGGAACAACCGTCGTGCAAAAGCCCCAACTCCCCGGCCCCGACGATATTCAGAAGGACGGCCTTACCGATTTCGTGGGCGGGGTGACCGACGGGCTGTACGGCGCCGTCGCCTTCGACTTCAAAAGTCCGCACGACCCGCTGTCGGCCAAAAAATCGTGGTTTTTCTTCGATGAAGAATACGTGTGCCTCGGCACCGACATCGACTCGAAATCGGATTTTCCGGTAGCCACCACCCTGAATCAAGTTTTGCTGCGCAGCGACGTAAGCATGATGCAAAACGGTACCCGGCAAAGCGTCCCGCAAGGCAGCCGAACGCTCCAAAACGTGAAGTGGGTGTACCAGGATAAAGTCGGCTATATTTTCCTGCAACCCGCCACGGTGAACTTGTCCAACCAAGCAGAAACTGGAAGCTGGGCGGCCATTACGGATGAGAAAAACGTTAGCAAAGCGGTAATCAGCGAAGAGGTATTTACGCTGTGGTTCGACCACGGCAAAAAGCCGGACGGAGCTTCGTACCAGTACATCGTGGTTCCCGACATAACAGAGCGGGCGTTGAACGAAAGCAGCCAGAGCAACCGATCCATCGAAATTCTTGCCAATACCCCAGCATTACAAGCCGTAAAACAGGCCAAACTGGGCATCGCTCAACTGGCTTTTTATCAAGCCGGAAGCGTAGAAATCGAAAAGGGCGTCACCGTCCGACTGGACAGCCCCGGCCTGGCGATGCTAAAAATACAGAAAGGCCGACTGAGCGAGTTGACCCTGGCCGACGCCTCCCGAAAACAAAGCCGGATGCTGCTGACGGTGAGCGGCGTTTACAAAACGAGGGGCGACAATTACCGCACCATTGTGGATGAGAAGCAGAACAGCACAATGTTTGTCGTGGACTTGCCCCAGGGGGTTTATTTGGGCAAGAGCGTTCACTTGAAGCTGGAGTAGCCGTAGTAGTAAAAGAGTGATTTTATCAATTTACGGGATGCAAAAGTTCTGTGTTTTTTCTCTTTTTCTACTTAATTCTACTTTGTCGAATCAAAAATAAGGTTTAGTTTACGCTTATGACCTACCCTGACTTGGACGAAAAAAAATTGATAACTACGCCCGTACCTATTGGGATCACTTCACTTGCGGCCGCAAGAACAGCACGGCACGCTGCGAAGATTATGGCAGCGGCCAACCGCTGAAGGGTCTTTTTCACGAGTGCAAGTCCAACCGCGCGGCGGCCCCGATAGAGCGTATGCAGGAGCGAATCCCCGAGAGCGACTACCAGCAGCTTCAGTACTTCGTCAGCGAGTCGAACTGGGACGCGCAGGGCGTGATGATGGACGTGGCCCGGCGCACGCAGGTTAGCCTTTCGGGCCCGTCTGCATCGAGGGCGTGGCCTGCCTGCTGGCCGACGAGCGCTGGCGGCAGATCACCCACTGGGCATGCACCAATACCAGGTGCGCTCCTACAAGGCCTGGTGCCACCACATCGCCCTGACGATGATGGCCATGCTCATGCTCCAGACCAGAATCGAGATGCAGGACGACTTGCCGCTGCTCTCCTGCCCGGACGTCAAGCTGGTGCTGGCCCGAACGCTGCTCAACGAACTTCCACACCCCGCAGGGCGTATGGAAGGCCATCGAAAACAGGCACAGGCAGCAGGATTTGAACAGGAGAAGGCATCACAATTGATTTAACAAAGTAGGATTAAGTTCATTGAAAAGATTTGTGAAATTCAACATATTTAGACTGCAAAGCAGAAAAAAAGGTCGAACCGTATCACCTTTTTTTCTACTTTGCAGTTGGGTAATTCGCGCCGATGCTGTCGCACGCAAGACTCGAAGCATGGCGTCTCTACTTATCCAATAACGACCCAATCACCCGCAGCGGTACCGTCGCCCAATCCGGCCTTTCGTCCAGCTCGTGGTTCAACTCGAAGATCGCTTTTTCCAGCAGATAGGTTTGCAGCAGCACGTGCAGATCGCTCTCGTCGTCGGGGATGAAAGCGCTGCCTTTCACCGAACCGAGGTAGGCGTCCAGGAACACGCCCGAGGCGGCCTGAATCCAGCGCTCGGTCGGGGGCGTTAGTTTGGCGATGTCTTCTTCGCGCACCTGGTCGTTGAAGAGCAGACTGGCGTAGGCGGCGTAGTGCAACGACAGCAGCATATCAGCCACATCGCGCAGCGGCGAGCGGCGGAGGCGGCGTTCGCTGAAACTGCGGTAGGGATTGCCGCCGAACTCACAGATCGCCAAGTCGTTGCCCGTGAACAACACTTTGTCCAGCGTGTAGTCGCCGTGGATGCGGATTTTAACCGCATCGATTTTTTTGTCGTAAATCTTTTTCAGCAGAGCCAGTATTTCGCTTTTGCGGGCGGCGATCTTTTTGGCCTCCGGCTGCACATCGTCCGGCAGGGTTTTTAGCTTTTTCACTTGATTCTGGAACGTCTCGCGCACCAGCGACTGCAAACCCGAATACAAGGAGCGTTGGTAGTGCAACGAAAAGCCCTCCGAACCGAAATCAGGCGCGTCGGCATTGGCCATGGCCAGATGCAGCTCGCCCAGCCGCTCGCCCAGCATCCGCGTTGGGCCGACGACCGTGCCGCCGAACAGGTCGCGGAAGTCGTCGGGAATGTTTTCGTGGGCCACGGGCGTGAATGCGGTCTGACCTTCTAGCGGCGCGGGCCATTTGTCTTGCCCCATTGTCGAGACACGCTCGTAGTAATTATTGACGCGTTCCCGTATGAACTTCCACATATTCACATTGCCTTCGGGGGCTTCCTGTAAAATGCCCAGCGTGTAGCTGTCCCGGCCGATTTTCCAACTCAGGCTACCTGCGTAAGGCAGCACCTGCGCGAAATGGGCTTTTTCGGTCAGTACGCGCGTGATTTCCGCGTCGGGCTGGGCGGTTTTTTCCACGCGGCGGTAGAGTTTGAGGGCGTACTCGTCGTCGTACGAAATGATCGTTTCGTGCCAGGTGCCGTGCATTTTGGTCTTCATTTCTTCGGGCGCGGGCAGGTTGTTGGCTTGGTAGGTTGCAAAATTCAGACTGCCGCCTTTCAACTTCATCGGCGCGGCTTTGCCAAAATGCGCCAGCAGCGTCCGCTGCATTTCAACTGTATAGTAGGCGTCCACCAGCAGCCCTTCCTGGTCGCCAATGTTGAGATTGGCGATCACAGCGGGCGGGCAATTCTCGGAAATCTTGCGCAGGGCCTCCCCCGTCACAAAAGACACGGGCAGTTGGTAATGCTCAGCCAGGCCGCTTTCGTACTGCACTTCGAGCAGCAACAGATAGGCTTTGTGTTCACCTAAATCCAGTTGAGCCGATTCGGCGATTTCGGTGCTGACCACCGTGCGTTCTTTACCGATGAACCAGCCGACCTCCTGCAAATAACCCGGCAAAACCTTACTTTCGAGTTTCTGGACGGATTCTTTTTTCAATAAATCATCCCAGCTCGCCAGCTTGAAGGAAGGCTTCGGGGTTTGGTCGTCCGACTCTGGATAAGCTTTTTCCAAAGAAAACCATTGGTAGCCGTGCGATCCCAGGGTAAAGAAATACGGCTCGTCCTCCTTGATGATCGGGAAGCGGTTTTTGCTAAAAACATCAATGGGCAGGTAGCCTTTGTAAGCTGACAAATCCAACTCGGCGGGCTGTGTGTAGCGCGACAGATTGACCAGCACCAGAATCGTCTCGTCCTCGTAGCTGCGCGTGAAGGCCAGGATTTTCGGATTGCTCACCCACACGAACTCCATGTCGCCCCGGCTGAACGCCTTGAATTTTTTGCGCATTGTAATCATCCGCTTCATGAACCACAGCAGCGAGGAGGTATTGCGCCGCTGCGTCTCGACGTTCACGGCCTCGTAGTGGTACTCGGGATCGAGGATCACGGGCAGGTACAGCTTGTGCGGATTGGTTTCGGAGAAGCCCGCGTTGCGGTCGGGCGACCACTGCATGGGCGTGCGGACGCCGTCGCGGTCGCCGAGGTAAAAGTTGTCCCCCATGCCGATTTCGTCGCCGTAGTAAATCACAGGCGTGCCGTTGAGCGAAAACAGCAGGCAGTTCATCAACTCGATCTTGCGGCGGTTGTTGTCCAGCAGCGGGGCCAGGCGGTGCCGGATACCAAGGTTGATCCGCGCCTTGGGGTCTTTGGCGTACGACTTGTACATATAATCGCGTTCCTCGTCGGTGACCATTTCGAGCGTCAGCTCGTCGTGATTGCGCAGGAACATGGCCCACTGGGCGGTGGGCGGGATCTCGGGCGTCTGTTCGAAGATGTCGATGATCGGGTAGCGGTCTTCCATTTGCAGCGCCATATACATGCGAGGCATCACCGGGAAGTGGTAGTTCATGTGGCACTCGTCGCCTTCGCCCTCACCGAAGTACGAAGCCGAGTCCTCGGGCCACATATTAGCTTCGGCCAGCAGCGTCGTGCCGGGGTAGTACTTGTCCACGTGCGCCCGGATTTTTTTCAGGAAAGCGTGGGTTTCGGGCAGGTTCTCGCCGTTGGTGCCCTCGCGCTCGAATAGGTACGGCACGGCATCGAGCCGGAAACCGTCCACGCCCGTCTTGCAC
>JBBSKK010000003.1:0-22407 GCA_038256395.1 Cytophagales bacterium
CGCCACCTTCGCCAAGCCGCAAAACGTTACCTAGGTTTTCCTGCCAGATCCTAACTATTAGAAAAGTTGACGCCGCATCGGGTCACTACGATACCATTAAAAAAACCGCCGCCGCCCCATCGGAATGGTGTTGCTCAGCGTAAGCGAAGTGATGTCGGGATTAAACGGCGTAGTAACGATATGCTCGACCGAAATTTTCAGGTCGCCAAACACGACACCGACGTGCGGGGCTATGGTCAGGAAAATGTCACGGTCGCGGCGGCGGAGGTAAAAGGATTCGTAGTTCACGGTGTCGCGGGCTTCGAGTTTGCCAATATAGGTGGCCCCGACGGCCACACCGATGAAAAACCGGGCCGAACCGCCGCTGCCGAAGTACAAGTCGGCCATGGGCAGAATGAAAGGCGTAAACTTACACTCTAACTGACTGTTGGACTCGACGTCGAAGAACTTGGGCCGAAACACACCGCCCAGCTTTACGCCCAGGTTAATATGCGGCGAAACGATGAACTGCGGCGTAAAAAACACCTGCCAGCCCAGGCGCGTATCCTTCAAAAATGCGGGACTGATAGTATAGGCCGCGCCCGCTTTGGAAGCCGCCACGCCCACGCCAACTTCCATGTAGCCGCGCCGCTCGTCCTGGTAGGGGCGGGTAAATTCCTGGGCCAGCGTGCTGGCGCTCACGCCAAGCAAAACGAGTAAAGAAAGGTAGGTTCTACGCATGGGGTATGAGGGATAAAGTTTCGGTAAAAAATAAAAATTTTATAATCCGAATTTCACCCAATCCAACGTTCCGTTGCTTGCTGCGTCGTTTTCTTCCTCGCGAACGAAGATGAAATACAGGTCGTGTTGCCCGGTGCTTGCTTCCATGGGAGTGGTGGATTCATTGAAAGACTTAGCGTCGGAAGTAGGAGTAAACTTCAAAGTACTCAGCACCTTGCCCGTGGGTGAACCGCTATGAACTTCTACTTTCAAACCCTCGTCCGGCACCGCGTAACGGTACGTCAAAGTCCTGATGTTTTTCAGATCAATATCCCTAAGCACAAAGACCGCGCCATTTTGCAAACCGGATAGCCCGTTCCGCTCTTTTTTCAATAAGAAAATGCTGTCCAACTGCTCGACTTCCACCTGCGCGGGCCGCAGCCACAGCGAGGTGTAGTTGGTCAATGGGTCGATGCCGCCGCCCCCGCCGTCGGTGTAGGAGGCCGTGAGTTGGTACAGGCCGGGCTTTTTTTCCTGGATGTGTTCCTGCAATACTATGGTGCCTTGCGGAGGCAATGTCGTTTGGGCTTCACCAATGGTCAATACGTACTTCACAATTTCGGTGGCTTCCTCCTTGGAGAGCTGCGGGTGGGCGTTCATAGCCACCTCGCCCCACACGCCGCCGCCACCCGTGATGACCTTGTTGGCCAGCCGCGCCAGTGCGCCCGGGTCGGCGCGGTACTTGTTGGAGACATCGGCAAAGGCCGGGCCGACCGACTGCTGGTTGATTTGGTGGCAAGCCTTGCAATCGCTTTTCTCCAAAAGTTCTTTCCCCAAATCCATGTTTTCCGCCGTCTCCTGGTGGCCGATGAGCGCCGCTTGGTTGGCGAGTTGCGGAATGAAGTTGAACTTGACTTTGACACGCTTCGGCTCGATGACCTTGTCTTCGGTGTCTTTCACTTTGACATCGTAGGCAAACGACTCGTTGTCAAAATAAAACGAGCGGTTGTTAGGCGTCTCGATCGCGAGTTGCGGCAAAGTATTGCCCACCCGCACTAGCAGCGTGTCGACACCGCTGGCTCCCGACGGATCGGTGACGCTCAAAACGACGGGAAAGGTGCCGTTTTTAGGAAAACTGAAAGTGACGATTCCGCCGTTGGAGGTAACGGTGTTGTTGCCGAACTTCCAGCGGTAGGTAAGCGGGTCATTATCCAAATCGTAGCTTTTACCGGTGTCGAAAGTGACTTTCAGCGGGGCGTTCCCCAGCGAATCCGTGGCGGAAATAATGGCCACCGGGGTACGGTTGCCCGCGTTGTAGTCGATGCGCACCAGCCGGGCGTCGGCATTGTCGATACCATAGACCGAGCCGTATTCCAGCGCGTAAAGCGAGCCGTCGGGGCCGAAGGCCATGTCGATGGGCCGCCGGAAATCGCCCGTGGCGGGCATGAATTGGGTCATGCCCCGGTAATTTTGGTTGTCGTCCAGATCCACGGCAAAAACCCAGTTGCGCATCCACTCGGTAATGAAAAGTTTTTTGTCGAAATAAGCGGGGAATTTCGTGTCGGATTGCGACGCCGGATCGAAATGATAGACCGGGCCGATGATGGCGCTGCGACCGCCTGTACCCAGTTCGGGAAACTCCGGCGATTCGTCGTAGGGGTACCAAATCAGCGCCTTCTGCGCAGGAGGCAGGTTTTTTAGCCCCGTGTTGTTGGGCGAATCATTGACCGGATGCGCGGGGTCGAAGAGCGGGCCGACTTGCTCGGTGGCAAAGTCAAGATCGTGGTAAGCCTTGTTATCGCCAATGAAATACGGCCAGCCGAAGTTGCCCGCCTGGCGGGCCTGGTTGTACTCGTCGTAGCCCTTCGGCCCTGGTTCGCCGTCTTTGCCGCTGTCGGGGCCGATCTCGCCCCAGTACAGAATGCCCGTTTTGGCATCTACCGTGATGCGGTAGGGATTGCGGGAACCCATAACGTAAATTTCGGGGCGGGTCTTGGGCGTACCCTTCGCGAACAGGTTGCCGTTGGGAATGGTAATGGTACCATCCGGCTCGGGATGGACGCGAAGGATGGCCCCGCGCAGGTCGTTGGTATTGCCCGCCGCCCGCTGATCGTCGAACTGTTCCCGGCCCGGCCGCTCGTCGATGGGCGTGAAGCCATTGGAAGCGAACGGACTGGTGTTGTCGCCCACCGAAATGTACAGGTTACCATCCGGCCCGAAAGCCAGCGACCCGCCCGTGTGGCGGCTGATTTCGTAGTCGATAGGGATTTCCAACAGCACCTTTTCCGAGGCTACGTCCAGCGTATTGTCGGCCCGCAGCGTGAAGCGCGAAACGTGTTGCTTGGGCGTGTCGGAGATAGGCGTGTTGTAGAAATAGATATAATGATTTTTGGCAAAATTCGGGTCTAAAGCCAGGCCAATCAGCCCGTTGCCGTACTTGGTTTCCCAAAATACCGGGAACTCGCGGATGAGTTTCGTCTGCCGCGACGCGGGGTCGTATACGTAGAAGTTGCCCTTCCGCTCGGTGAAGAACACCCGCCCGTCGGGGGCCACGGCCAACTCCATCGGCTCGTTGAGGTCGTTGGAGAGGACGGTCTTGGTGAAGCGGTTTTCTTCGGGGATTTGGGCGGAAGACGTTAGGAAAGGGCTGGAGACAATCATTACGGCCACCAGCGCGAGTGCTTGTTTGATTTTGAAATAATCAGTCATTTGCAATAAAAAATCAGGCGGCAGTTCTCGTTTCTACCCAGTCGATAAGGGTTTCGGCGCGTTTGAAGGCGGTTTGGATTACTTCCGCATCCAGTATGCCGTCATAGGCCATGTTGAGGTGCAGCAGTTCGTAGGCGGAAGAGAAAGTGTTCAGGGCTTTTTTGTCCGACTTGGCCAGATTGTTTTTGTACCAATCCACATCTTTGCGTCCCTTGGCTTTTTTGCCAAACAGGCCATCCAACGCCGTCAAAACACCCACATAAGCCGTGTGGCCCGCCATTTTCACATATTTGGCGTCCTGATAGAATCCATCCTCTTTTTGGGCATTTTCGCGGAGAATTTTTCTGGCGTTTTCAAGGTAGCGGCGGGCTTCGGTGATGGTTTCCATAATTATCTGATTGGTAGCTTAATCATTACGACGAAAATAATCATTTATTTCAACTACAACCGATGACTTCAAAAACGCCAACTTACCCGCAGCGCCACAAACTATCCGTAAAATAATGCTGGCGGTCGAAGAAATTCTTCTCCACGACAAAACCACTCTTAGCCGCCAATTTCTCGATCTCAGTCAGCGTGTATTTCTTAGAAAGTTCAGTGTGAATCAGTTCATTCTGCTGGAAATGAAACGATTGGTCCAAAGCTTCAATGTAAACATCCTGCTCCGCCAGACTCACCAGCATACTGCGCACTTCGCCACTTTTGGGATCGTAGAAGCTATAAAAATCAAATTTATCCAGCGAAAAATTCGCACCCAGTTCATGGTTCATCCGGGTGATCAGATTTAAGTTAAAGGCCCGCGTCACGCCTGCGGCATCGTCGTAAGCTTCCTGAATTACCTTCGGATTTTTGCATAAATCAAAGCCCGTCAGCAAACGGCCATCCGCCTGCATGACGCTGCGAATCATGCTCAGCAGTCCGACGGCTCCGTCTTTTTCGTAATTTCCAATATTTCCGCCCAGAAAGAGATACAAGTTAGGCCGTCCTTCCGAATCCAGATTATTCAGTACCTCGAAGTAATCGCCTACCAACGTCCGCACATCCAAGTCAGGCAGACTTTCGGCCAGCTTACCTTCCAATTGCTGCATTGCTTCGCCCGAAATGTCGATGGGTATGTAAGTGAAAACGGCCTCCTGTCCGACTAGGTATTTCAGGAGTTCCTGAGTTTTCAAACCGTCGCCCGCGCCGAGTTCGATGATATTGAACGGCTCCCGGTACGGCAGCGCAGCCACGATGTCGGCGGGCTGGCGCGTCAGAATCTCCATTTCGGCGCGGGTCGGATAGTACTCCGGCAACTCCATGATTTGCTGGAAAATGCGACTGCCCGCATCATCGTAAAAGTACTTGGAAGACAAATGCTTCGGAACGGCAGAAAGCCCTTCCCGCACGTCTTCGGCGAAAGGAGTCAGTTCAATTGACAGTTGGCAGTTGACAGTTGACAATGAGATGTGGATTTAAGTGAATTAGCTGACGTATTAATTTAACATAAAATAACTCTCAACTGTCCACTAATCGAATTCCCATGCACTGCCACTGCAAATGCGGGTGGAAAAAGTTACGGTAGGTGGCGCGACTGTGGCCGGGCGAGGTAGCGGTGGAGCCGCCGCGCAGCACCATTTGGTTGATCATAAACTTGCCGTTGTACTCACCGATAGCACCGGGCGCTTTGCTGAATCGAGGGTAGGGGAGGTAGGCGCTGTGCGTCCATTCCCAACGCTGTCCCCAAGCGAGTTGCGGCGCGGCGGCTTCCCACTCGAACTCCGTGGGCAGGCGCATTCCTTTCCAGGCCGCGAAAGCGGAGGCTTCGTAAAAATTGACGTGGCAGAGCACCGAATCGGGGTTCACTTTTTGCAAACCGCCCAGCGTGTAGTTGTGCCATGCGCCGTCGATTTCGTGCCAATACAGCGGGGCTTGCGCGGCGTGGGCGTTGACCCACTGCCAGCCTTCGTCCAGCCAGAGATCGAAGTTTTGGTAGCAGCCATCCTCGATGAATTCCAGGTACTCGCCGTTGATGACGAGGGCTTTGCTGATCTTGAAAGCTTCCAGATATACCTTGTGACGGCCTAGTTCATTGTCGTAGTGAAAATCGCCTTCTTGGAAGCCTATTTCGTACACGCCTTCCGGCACGGCTGCCCAGCCTGATTCCTCATTCTTCACTTCGGTCAGCGAAAAGTCTTTTTTATAAACCGGGAAAATGGGGTTGTGGCCGAAGATGTATTTCAAATCGGTGATGAGCAGTTCCTGGTGCTGCTGCTCGTGGTTCAGACCCAGAATAATGAGATCTTCCAGTTCGAGCGTCAGCTGATTTGCCATGAGTTGGCGCATGGCTTCGTTGACGTGGGTGCGGTAGCGGTACACCTCTTTCACACCGGGGCGGGTGATGTTGCCCCGGTCGGTGCGGATCACGCGGCTGCCCATGTGATTGTAGTAGCTATTGAAAAGGTAGCTGAAATCCGGGTGGTAGCGCTGGTATCCTTTCAGGAATTTTATCAAAATAAACTCCTCGAAAAACCAGCTCGTGTGCGCCAGGTGCCACTTGGGCGGGCTGACGAAATCGACGGGCTGTGGGATGTAGTCTTCCAGTTGCAGCGGTTCGCAGAGGTCTTCGGTATATTGGCGTACCACCTCGTAGCCGGCGGAGACGTCGCGGTGTTGGGTGGTGTCGGGCGGGAGTTCTAGGGTATCGGTTTCCGGGTGCATAGTGGTCGTGATTTTTCACAAGGCCGGATAATAAATCCGTGCCAGTTGAAAAGCAACACCCTGCGGTTAGAAGTTGTTTAGGAAGTCTGGGCAAAAGACGGGCGAGACGCCCGTACCACATTACCTTAGTTTCAGCGTCACCAGGGCCAGGATGGCAAGCATGATACCGACAATCCAGAAACGTGTCACAATTTTAGATTCGTGGTAGCCCTTTTTCTGGAAGTGGTGGTGCAGAGGCGACATGAGAAAAATGCGCCGGCCCTCGCCAAACCTTTTCTTGGTGTATTTGAAATAACTCACTTGCAAAATCACCGATAGACTTTCCGCTAAAAACACACCGCACAAAACGGGAATGAGCAATTCCTTACGAATGGCCAGCGAAATGACCGCAATGACGCCGCCCAGCATAAGGCTGCCCGTGTCGCCCATGAAAACCTGCGCCGGATAGGTGTTGTACCACAAAAAACCCACGCAGGCTCCAATGAGGGCTGCGCAGAAAATCACCAGTTCGCCGGAATTGGGAATGTACATGATGTTGAGGTACTGCGCAAATTTGACGTTACCCGACAGGTAGGCTAGTACGCCCAGCGTGAGGACGATGATGCCCGAAGTACCGGCGGCCAGGCCGTCGATGCCATCGGTGATGTTGGCCCCGTTGGATACGGCCGTGATAATGAAAATGGCGACGATGGTATAAATTATCCAGGTGTATTCGTCGGGCAGCCAGCCGAACAGCAACGCGCTGTAATCGAATTCGTTGTTTTTCAGGAAGGGTACATTGGTTATCGTCGGGTTGACGATGTCGCGGTAGCGCTGCACTTCGCCGAGGGTGCTGCTCAGCAGCGGCTGGTCGTAAATCCTGATTTTGACGTTGTGGTTGAAGGAAAGCGTCAGCCCAACAATAAGGCCCAGGCCAATTTGACCGATGATCTTGAAACGGCCCGCCAAGCCCTCCTTATTGTTCTTAAATTTCTTGATGTAGTCATCAATAAAGCCTATCATCCCCGTCCAGATGGCCGTAATGATGAGCAGGACGATATAAACGTTGGTGAGGTTGGCGAAGAGCAGTACCGGAATGAGCAGCGAAGCCAGGATGATGAAGCCGCCCATCGTCGGGGTTCCCTTTTTCTCCATCTGCCCTTCCAGGCCCAAATCCCGAATACTTTCACCGACTTGTTTGCGACGCAGAAGGTCGATGATTTTGCGGCCATAGACCGCGCCAATAATCAGCGATAAAATGGTGCAGCTTAGCGCCCGAAAGGAAAGATATTGAAAAACGCCCGCTCCGGGGAAGTTGAATTGTTTGTCGAGATACTCGAACAAATAGTAAAGCATAGGTGGGAGGTAATTGAACGTGCGGCTTAAAAGTAGGGAAAAAGGGAGAAATTAGGTCAAGGGTTAATAGGTTAAATGGTTGAACGGCGTTCTACGTTATTTCTAAAAGGGAATATCAAAACCCTTAACCCTTTGACCCCTTAACCTTTAACCTAATTTCCCGCTTGTTGCCAAAAACGCCTCCCTTAACACTTGCCGGTCGTCGAAATCGTATTTGACGCCTTTTATTTCCTGGTAGGTTTCGTGGCCCTTGCCCGCTACCAGCACGATGTCGCCGGGTTGGGCTTCGGCGCAAGCGCGGTAAATGGCCTCACGACGCTCGGGGATTACGGCCACTTTCTTGAAGTGCAGCGGAAGCACGCCATTGAGCATTTGATCCAGAATAGCCTGTGGCTCTTCGTGGCGCGGGTTGTCGGAGGTAATGTACACACGGTCGCTCATTTTGCTGGCGATGGCCGCCATTTTGGGGCGCTTCTCCGCGTCGCGGTTGCCGCCGCAGCCCACCACGGTAATGATCCGCTCCTCGCCCTGGCGCAGTTCGGTGATGGTTTCCAGTACGTTTTGCAGGGCGTCAGGTGTGTGGGCGTAGTCCACGATGCCCACCACTTTTTGGGCTGAATGCACCTGCTCGAAGCGGCCCGGCGGGCTTTGCAATTCGGACAAAACAGACAAAACTTCTTCGGGTACCTCGCCCAGCAGAATGGCCGCACCATAGACGGCCAGCAGGTTGTAGGCGTTGAAGCGGCCAATGAGCCGGAACCACACCTCGTGGCCGTTTAATTCCATGTGCATTCCAAAGAGCGTTTCGGATAATAGTTTGCCCTTGAAAGTGGCCATCGTCTGCAGCGAGTAAGTTTCCACGGTCGCCGCCGTGTTCTGTACCATCACGCTGCCGCGTCGGTCGTCGATGTTGACCAGGGCGAAAGCCACGCGCGGGAGTTGGTCGAAAAAGCCCTTCTTGGCCTTGATGTAGTTGTCGAAGGTTTTGTGAAAATCGAGGTGGTCGTGGGTGATGTTGGTGAAAATCCCTCCGCCAAATGTCAGCCCGGTAATGCGTTGCTGCGTGACGGCGTGGGAACTCACTTCCATGAAAACGTGGGTGCAGTTTTGCCGTCTCATTTCGGCGAGCAGGGCGTTGAGCGTCACGGCGTCGGGCGTGGTGTGAGTGGTGGGGACGACCTCGTCTTCGATCTGGTTCTGCACCGTCGAAATTAGCCCGCAGCGGTAGCCCAGCGCGCGGAACATCGTGAACAGCAGCGTGGCCACAGAGGTTTTGCCGTTGGTGCCCGTGACGCCGATCAACTGAAAGTCGCGCGAAGGATGCCCGTAAAAAGCCGCCGCCACGAATCCCAGCGCCCGCGCCGAGTCCAAAACCTGCACGTACGTCACATCGGGCCGGGTGTCGGGGGGTAAGTCCTCGCACAAAACTACACTTGCTCCCAGGTCGAGGGCCTTCCCGATAAAATCATGACCATCCACCTGTGTCCCGCGCACGGCCACAAACATTGTATTTGGCCCGGCCTTTCGCGAATCCAGCACAATTCCCGCCACCAGGCAATCCATGCGGCCAAGCACATTGGCGTTAGGAATTTCTTTTAATAAGATATTTAACGACTTTGAAATTTCTTCCATTACATTAAAACGATTTCAAATTTTTCCTTAAAAAACTTGAAAAATGAAGTGAACCGCAATCAAATTTCATTTTTTCAACGCTGAACTATCTTAACTCCAGCATCATCCGCTTCGCTCCTGAAACATTCTCGCCCGGGGCCAGCGACTGCGTCACGACCTTGCCCGAACCTTTGAACCCGACGCGGTAACCCTTGTTTTCCATGAGGTAAACGGCGTCGCGTAGGGACATGCCCCGCAGGTCGGGTACTTCGGCTTTTACCGCCCGGACGGCCCACTTGGTTTTTCCCTGGGCGGAGGTGTTTCCCTGCAGCCACAGGTCGTCGCTGGTTGGCTCGTCTCCGGCAGTCGGATCGTCCTCGGGTGGAGCGTTCAGGTTTAGGGCATTGGCTACTACTCTTACTTCTTCGGCTTTTCCCGCCCACTTGACCAGTGCAGGACTCTCCTCGGGCTTTTTGGCGTCGAGTTTTGTGGGTTCGTGCAATCCCATGTCGTAGGCATAAATGCGGTCGGCAACCTGCTTGAATACAGGCGCGGCAACCTGCCCCGCATAGAGATTCGTACCCGCACTCATCGAATTCTCTACCAGCACCATGCAACTGTACTTGGGGCGGTTGGCCGGGAAGTACCCGACGAACGAAACCCTCAACCCCTTGCCGCGCACATAGACCTTATTGACAATCCGCTGCGCGGTACCCGTTTTTCCCGCGATGCGGTAAGGACTCGCCTTCAGTTCGGGGGCTGTGCCGTTTTGCACGACACCTTCCAGCATCCGTTGAACCAGTTTTACCGTCCGCTCCGAGCAAATCGGGGAGGAGGTCACGTAGGGTTCGTAGGTGTTCACGATCTCGCTGGAATTGCGAATCTGGTCCACAATCATGGGCCTGACCCAGTAACCCTGGTTGGCGATGGCATTGTAAAGCGACAAAATCTGGATGGGCGCCAGGCGCATTCCGTAGCCGTAGGACATCGGCGTGAGCGTAATTTTATCATTCCAAAGTTTCGAACTTCGATCACGGATAAAGGGGGCCGCTTCGCCCTGCATGTGTAGGCCCGTGCGGTTTTTCAGACGGAATTTTTCGAGATAGGCCAGGTACTTGTCAGGCTGGCTGTAAAAGTATTTTTTCATCAAGAGATGCGTACCGATGTTGGACGATTTTTCGAGTACTTGGCTGGCCGTGATATTGCCGAATCCGCCCCGGTGGGCGTCCGTGATGAGGATATTGCGGTACCGAAGCTGGCCATTGCCCGTGTTGACCCACACCTTGTCGGGGTCGATGCCGGTTTCTTCCAGCACGGCCATCATGGTGGCCAGCTTGAACGTGGAGCCGGGGTCGGCCCCCATCGTGAGGGCGTAATTTTGGTCGTCCACAAACTGATTCGGACCCTTGCGGGTGAGGTTGGTCATGGCCTTGATTTTGCCCGTCGCCACTTCCATCACAATCACGCAGCCGTAGTTGGCCTGGAATTTTTCCAGCGTATTTTTGAGAGCCGACTCGGCCACATCCTGAAAATTGATGTCGAGCGTAGTGTGAATGTCCTGGCCCGCCTCGGGTCTGATGTTTAGTTCGTTGGCCACAGGCATACGAAACCCGTGTGGGAGATCCTGAATCAAATTAATACCGCCTTTACCCGCTAAATGCTTGTCAAAACTAGCCTCCAGCCCCACCCTTCCCTTGCCGGTTCGGGCGTCGAGCATTCCTACCGTACGGTCGGCCATAGGAGAAAAAGGGCGGTAACGACGGTACTCGGGCGGGAGTTTGCCTGCCATCGTCTTGCTGTATTTGCGTTTTCCGTCGGCGCCTTCCAGCTTATCGTCTCCCCGGCGGAAAAAGGGCCAGCGCTGGATGCGCTGCTTCATTTGGTAACTCACGGCCCGAGGGTGCAATCGCAAGGTTGACGTTTTGGCCGCCTTTCGGGTTTTCTCGATCATCGCCTTATAGCCGCTCCGGGTGTTTCTGCCGAAGGCCCGAACGAGACTGTCGGCCAGAATGCCGACATGGTCGGCGAAGTAGGCGCTGTCGGCATACTTGGCGTCGAGTTCTACGATATAATAGGGGATAGAAGTCGCCAGCAAACTACCGTCGTTGGCGTAGATGTTGCCTCGCATGGCGGGAATGGTGTCCACCTTAACGATGCTTTCGGCGGCTATCTGGGCCCACGGTTTTCCTTTATATTCAGCAAAATACTGAACCTGAAGCAGCTTGGCCACTACGCCTACGGCCAATAAAAACAAAACCGCCGCCACCACGTAGGCCCTGATAATAAGCGCCCGCTTTTCGTTAGGCTGTTTTTTCTGGGAACGCTTCATTTTTAGGTTAAAGGTTAAGCGGTTAAGGGAAACTCGGTTATGGGAGATTTGAGGATGAGCATGGGGAGAATTTAGTATTTGTTCGGCCAACAGCCTTTTAACCTTTTAACCGTTTGGCCGTTAACCCTCTTCTTATCTTTCCTCCGAAGGCGAAACGATTTTCTTCGGTGGCGTCAAGTTTTCTTCCAGGCCCATCGCCTTCACGCGCTCGGCTATTTCCGACTGCTTGCCGCTCTTCATGTACTCGGCCTTGATAACGGTGTACTCGGCGCGCAGGTCTTCCACTTCTTTTTTCAGTCGGATGCTTTTGCGGACGTACTGTTCCGACTGGTATCCCACCCGCTCGTAGGCCACCAACAAAAATACGACCCACAAAAAATAATAGAAATACCGGATCGGCACCCGATCCTGGTGACGCTCATCTTTCTCACCAAAAATTTTTCCCAAAGGCAAAAAACGATTGAACCAGTTGAAGACCGGAAATTCACGCTTCGGCTTGGGGGGCGGTGGGAGAGTACGGCGTTGGTTCATATGTTGTTGAATCGTTGAACTGTGTACGGCGGGGTGCCCCGAGGCGGCCGCCCGCGCGGTCGTGTAATTGCTGTTGATTTGTTTAGGCGTCAGCAACTTTTACTTTGTCCCTTTGCCCCTTTGTCCCTTTGGAACTTTGTGCCTAAATAACCTCCGCTACCCGCAGCTTGGCGCTTCTCGCCCGGGGGTTGTGTGCTATTTCTTTGGCGGTGGCTTCGGTGGGTTTGCGGGTGATGGCTCGCAGCGGCTTGATTTCATTGCCGTAAAAGTCCTTTTCCACCTCGCCTTCCAGTTTTCCTTTGTTGATAAAATTCTTGACCAGGCGGTCTTCCAGCGAATGGTAGGACATCACCACCAGCCGTCCGCCGGGGGCGAGGGCGTCGGGTACCTGGGTCAGGAATTCTTCCAAAACAGCCATTTCCTCGTTCACCTCGATGCGCAGGGCCTGGAATATTTGGGCAAAATATTTGTTCTCGCGATGCCGGGGCGCGTAGCGCTGGGCCACGGCTTTCAGGTCATTGACGGTCTGGATCGGGGAATTATGGCGGACGGCGACGATGGCTTCGGCTACGGTGCGGGCGTTGTGAACCTCGCCGTAGCGGCCCAGCACCAACTGCAACTCCGCCGCGCTGTACTCGTTCAGAATTTGCCGGGCGTTACGCGCGCCCTGCTGATTCATGCGCATGTCGAGCTGCGCCTCGAAACGCGTCGAGAAGCCCCGCTCGGCGGTGTCGAACTGGTGCGACGACACGCCCAGATCGGCCAGAATGCCGTCCACTTGGCCGGCTTTGTATAATTTCAAATAGCGCGTCAGGTGCCGGAAGTTGGCGGCGATGAAGATGAAACGCGGGTCGCTTTTCAACTCCTGGGCGTTGGCCGCTGCGTCGGCGTCCTGATCGAAGGCGAATAATTTCCCCGTCGTCAGTCTTTCCAAAATGGCCCGCGCGTGGCCACCGCCACCGAAAGTGACGTCCACATACGTTCCTTCGGGCCGGATGTTCAGGCCGTCCAGGCATTCGGCCAGCATCACGGGAGCGTGGTAAGCGGTCGGGATGGCGGTTTCAGATTTCATGGATTAGGCGGTAGTCGGACCCGGAACTTTATTTTGCGGCGAGTCCGTTACAAACTTAACAATTTTCCGGGGGAAGGCTGGCCCTTCCACCCGGATTTAATTTTCCCAGTTACCCTCCTTTTTTTTGTTAATAAATTACAAATGAAGACATTATTCCTTTGGATCGCTACTTTTATCGGCCTGTTATTGTTTGGCTGCGATTCACCTTCAACACCCACTGTCAAAAACGGCACCTGGCGAGCTACGCTTATGCGCGACGGCCACAAGCTGCCTTTCCTGCTTGCCATTGAGACCAATTCCGACGGGAAAACCTACTCCGCTTACGCCCTTAACGGCACCGAACGCTTCAAAATGGATACAGCTTACGTCGAAAACGACTCGCTGCATATTCCGATGGATCTATACGATTCCGAACTCATCGGTAAAGTGGGCGAAGGCAGCCTGACGGGCGTTTGGCGGGAGAGCCGACCGGGCCGGGCCGCAGGTGAACTGCCGTTTGAAGCCGTTTACGGGCAAGAATACCGCTTTTTTGAACCGGACGAAACCGACGTGCCTGCGAAGTTCGATGGCAAGTGGGCCGTCATGTTTCGAGGAGAAGACTCGACGGATTCCTATCAAGCCGTCGGAATTTTTGCCCAAAAAGGCGCTGAACTGACAGGAACCTTCCTCACGCCCACGGGCGACTACCGCTACCTGGCGGGCAACGTCAAAGGCGACAGCCTGTACCTGTCCTGCTTCGACGGCTCGCACGTGTTCCTGTTCACCGCCTCACTGCAAGCCGACGGTACGTTGAACGGCGAAGCCTTCTACGGTCTGACGAGCTACGAAACCTGGACCGCCCGCCCCGACGCCAATGCCGAACTGCCCGACGCCAACACGCTCACCTACCTCAAACCCGGCTACGACTCCTTCGATTTCAAATTTCCCAATGCCGACGGCAATATGGTATCGCTGCAAGATCCAGCTTTCAAAGATAAAGTCGTGGTCGTCCAAATTATGGGTTCGTGGTGTCCCAACTGCATGGACGAAACGCGTTTCCTGGCGCCTTGGTACAAGAAAAACCGCGATCGGGGCGTCGAAATCGTCGGCCTGGCCTTCGAGCGTTCGGGCAAACTGGCAGACTCTGCCCCCAAGCTGCGTAAAATGGCCCAGCGTTACGACGTCTATTACCCCATCCTTTTGGCCGGAACCAGCGATAAGGACTCGGCGGCCACGTCGCTGCCCATGCTGAACCACATCATGTCTTTCCCGACAACGATTGTTTTGGATAAAAAACATAACGTCCGCAATATCCACACCGGCTTCTCCGGTCCCGGTACGGGCAAATACTACGACGAGTTCGTGGCGGATTTTAATCGGTTGATTGATAAATTGGTGGCGGAGTGAATTTTGTAAAACATGATGCTAACCAGCCTTCTACTTGTCATTGTCGGCGCGACCCTGGTCTTTCTGGCGATCAGTGATTTTGCCGTAACGGCCTTCGTTCTTACCGGTGAGGGAAAAATCTCCGCCTTGACGGGACGGGGCATCTACAACCTCATGCAGCGGCTGGCGGGCCGCAATGGGCGCAACCGTCTGCTCAACTACATCGGGCTGGTCGCCATTTTCTCGATCATCATCATCTGGATACTGCTGCTGTGGGCGGGATTCACGCTCATCTACGCCGCCGACGCCAATTCGGTGCTGGTGGGCGAGGACAAAACCCAGGCGGATGTATACGAGAAAATATACCACGTGGGCTACACGCTTTCCACACTGGGTATCGGCGACTTCGTGCCGGGCAATGATTTCTGGCGGGTGTTCACCTCCATTGTGTCGTTCGCGGGGCTGGTCATTGTCACGATGTCGATTTCTTACCTGGTACCTGTGCTTTTCAACGCCATCCACAAGCGTTCGCTCAGCCTTCAAATCAGCAGCCTGGGCGCCACGCCCGAGGAAATCGTCATCAACAGCTACGACGGCCAGGATTTCAGCAGCGCCAACAGGGCGCTGAGCGACCTCTCGGCGGAGATTTTCCTCTACACCCAAAATCAACTGGCGTATCCCATCCTGCACTATATGCACAGCAACACGCCCAGCGAAAACATCTCCCTCAAGCTGACGGCCCTGGACGAGGCTCTCACTATTTTCATTTTCCATGTTCCCGAGGCGCAGCGGCCCGACGCGTTGCAGCTCCAAACGGTGCGCCGGGCCATTACCGCCTACCTCACGACCATCGCTTACCTCGAACTCGCCCCCGAGCCGCCGCCCCTGCCCCGCTTCCAGCTCATCGAAAACCACACGGGCGTAAAACTCGACCGTACCTCGCCGCTCGACGCCCACGAACTGTACCACGGCCTGGAAAAAAGGCGGAAACTGATGCTGGCCGATCTTCGGGACGGCGGCTGGGAATGGGACGACATGGCGGGCGAGAAATACGAAACTGATCTCGACGTACCCTTTGCCAACAAACTCCTGACCTGATGAGTACCTGGTTTTCCGCCCGCCGTTCCATCTGCTTTGGATCGTTCCCTGACATCCGTACGTTCAAGCGGATTCATAGTAAACTTTCATCAAATCTACGGCTGAAAGGGCTGGCACTATTCTCCAAAGGTACTTTGATCAAAAGAAGAAATTTATTCGCCCATACTGCCGTTCTGGTTATTCAAAAACCAAGTATCATTTCACCAACAATAGTTAATCCACCAATCTAATCTTGAAAAATGATTTGTAAAACAAAAGTGCTGGCCTTCGCGCTCTGCGGGATAGGCTTATTCCAAACGAATGCCTTTGCCCAAAAGAAAGAAGTGAAAGCCCTGACTCCGGAGAAGTTCATCGACCCCGCCAACATGGATACCTCCGTGAAGCCGGGCGACGATTTCTACACCTATGCCAGCGGCAACTGGATCAAGAACAACCCCGTGCCGGCCAAGGAAACGCGCTGGGGCAGCTTCAACGTCCTGCGCGACTTCAACATCGAGGCCGTGCGCGGGTTGCTGGACGATGCCGCCACTAACAAGAACGCCCCGGCGGGTTCGGTCGAGCGGCGCGTGAGCGACTTCTACAAGTCGGCGATGGACAGCGCGGCAATCGAGAAGCTGGGCTATATGCCCATCAAGGCCAATTTGCAAAAAGTCAATGCTATCAGTAGTAAACAAGCCGCCATCACGCAAATTGCCAAGGCTCGCACCGAGGGCGAGGGCAGCCCTTTCTTCGGTTTTTACGTGGGCCAGGACCGCAAGGACGTGGAGACGATGATCCCGCAGTTCTCGCAGGGCGGCACCACGCTGCCCGACCGCGACTACTACCTGAAAGATGACGCCCGCAGCCAGAAAATCCGTGCCGCCTACAACGATTACATCGTGAAGCTGTTCACGCTCACGGGTACTTCCGAAGCCCAGGCCAAAGCGAACGCCGCCGCCATTGTAAAGCTGGAAACCGAACTGGCCCGCGCCCAAATGCCACGTGTGGAAATGCGCGACCCGCAGAAGACTTACAACAAGCTATCGGTGAAGGATTTTTCAAAAAGTACCCCTCATTTCGACTGGCAGAAGATTATGCCAATGATGATGGTGAAAGGGGAGGACACGGTGCTTGTCAACAACCCGAAGTTTTTTGTAAAAGCCGACTCAATTTTCAACGCCACTTCGCTGCCCGACCTGAAAGCCTACCTGAACTGGAATGTGCTGAAATCGTCGGCCCCCTACCTCAGCTCCGATTTTGTGGATGCCGCCTTTGCCTTCAATCAGGTTCTGACCGGGCAAAAAGTACAGACGCCCCGCTGGCAACGGATGTCGCAGTTGACCGACCGCACCATCGGTGAATTGCTGGGGCAGCTTTACGTGAAAAAATATTTCACGCCCGCCGCCAAGCAGCGCATGGACGAGTTGATCAAGAATCTGGTGAAAGCCTACGAGCAACGCATCGAGGGCCTGAAATGGATGAGCGCCGAAACCAAGGAAAAAGCTTTGGCCAAGCTCCACAACTTCACACCCAAAATCGGCTACCCCGACAAATGGAAAACCTACGAGGGCTTCGACATCAAGCCCACGACCTTCTACGCCAACGTGAAAAACGGCGACATCTGGGATTACAAGGAAATGATCGACAAACTCGGCAAGCCCGTGGACAAGACGCTCTGGGGCATGACACCGCCCACGGTCAACGCCTACTACAGCCCTGTTTTAAACGAAATCGTGTTTCCGGCGGGCATTCTGCAATTCCCCTTCTTCGACCCTAACGCCGACGACGCGGTCAACTACGGTGGCATCGGCGCGGTGATCGGCCACGAGATTTCGCACGGCTTCGACGACAGCGGCAGCCAGTACGACAAGGACGGCTACCTCCGCAACTGGTGGACGGAGAACGACCGCAAGAAGTTCGTGGGCCTAGCCGACCGCATCGTGGCGCAATACAACGACTACACCGTCCTGGATACGATCCACGTCAACGGCCGCCTCACGCTGGGCGAAAACATCGGCGACCTCGGCGGACTTAACGCCGCCTACACTGCCTTCAAGATGACGCCGGAAGGAAAATCAGGCAAGACAATCGACGGCTTCACGCCCGATCAGCGCTTCTTCCTGGCGTGGGCGCAGGTGTGGCGCACTAACATCCTGCCCGAAGCCGCCGCCCAGCAAGTTCTAGTGGACCCGCACGCACCCGGTGAGTGGCGAACCATCGGCCCGCTCATCAATATGGATGCCTGGTACCAAGCGTTCGACGTAAAGCCGGGTGACAAGCTTTATGTGGCACCGGAAGAGCGGATTTATTTGTGGTAGGGGGGCTATCAGCTTTCGGCTTATAGAAAAAAGGAAGGGCTTGGCATATTCTTGCCAAGCCCTTCCTTTTTGGTAGTTCAAATGCACTTTTGCTTTTTGATAGAAATGAAAAGCCGACCGCGCGGACGGCCCCGAGCTGACAGCCGACTGCCGAAAGCCTAAAACGTCATCGGCACCTCCACCATTCCTTTGCCCCAGGCCATGCGCATAAGTACTTGATTTCCGTTGCCTTTGGCAAACTGAATCGCGAAATTCTCGACGGATTCGGAAATTTCCTTTGGCTCCACATCGACCCGGAGTACATCATATTTTGGGTCGTAGCTGTAGGCACCCCACTGATCAAGATCGCTACTCAGAATAACAGTCAAATTCTCTTTCTGCTCGTTGACCTGGGCCAACAATGCGTAGCTGCCCGCTTTTACCTTTTTGCCCATAATGGTGACGTCCTCGTAGAATTTGATTTCGGGAGCCTCGTTGGCCCCTAAGCGCCACACTTTGTTTAGTGGAATGAGATTGCCGACGATTTCGCGGCCATTGATGGCCGGGCGGCTGTAAATGACGCGTACCTTGGCGGTTTCGCCCTTGATTTTGTCGGGGGCAAACTTGCGGTCGTGGGCGTAGTCGTCGGGGTAGTAGGCCATGTCCATCGGGCTTTTGTCGATGCCCCGGAAGGTTTGGGCCTGGCTTTTGAAGGTGAAAAGTACGCAAAGGCACAGGAGTAAAGCGGCGGTTTTCATTACTGGCTTAATTAGGTTTTGTTTTGAAAAAATATAAAATACGCCACCAAGATACTCAGGTGGGCGGCAATTCCGGCACTTTTCATAAAAAAAAACGCCGACCCAGCGGGCCGACGTTTCTGCACTACCTCTATTCGATTCATTTTAGATAGGTTAAATCTTGACCGCGACCTGCGGCTTTTATCTTGGCCCCCGGCTCCGGCTGGGAGAACTCGAAGCCGGACTCGAACTGCTCGGGCTGCTCGAACGCGACGGAGCCGGGCTGCTGACCGAGGGGGCCGATGAACGCGAAGGCGGACTGCTCATGGCCGGTGCCGATGAACGAGAAGGGGCGGAGTAGGTGCTGCTACCACGAGAGGGAGCCGAATACTCGCTGCTGCTCCTCGAGCGGCTGCTGTTATAATCGCTGCTGCTGGAACGGCTTGGCGCACTCCTCATTTCGGGTGCCGAAGGCGCGCTGGAACGGCTGCGGGATTCGTAGCCAGGGCTGCTCACACTCGGACTGCTGCCGCGAGAACGGCTTCCTGAGTCGTAGGAAGGTGTACTGGAATTACTGCGGCTGCGGCTTTCGTTGCTGTCGTAGGATGGCGTGGCCGAACGGTTGCTTGGAACTTCGTAGGCGGCACCGCTTCGGGAGTCGCTGCTGCGCGAGCGGCTGGAAGGCTTAGTGGCGTCGTAGGTGCGGCCGGACGAAGGCGCGGTGCTTTCGTAGCTGCTTCGGCCATTGCTGCTGCCGGAATCGTCGGTGCCGTAGCTGCGGGAAGAGCGGCCCGAAGTGCCCGCATCGGAAGTGCGGCCATTTGTGCTGCCGCCGTAGTCACGGCTTTGGCGGTCGAGGCCGCTGCGGCTGTAGTCGTCGGCTTGGTAGGTGCGGTTGCTGGTACCCGATCCGTTATTGTCGGCAATGCGGTTGTTCCGCACATCTTCGGCGCGGTAAGTCGGCACGTTGCCCCGCGTGACGCGCTCCACCTCACCCCGGCTGGGGCCGTAAGCGTAGCTGCGGTTGTCGTTGTAGTAGTAATTATTGATGACGGTGGTGCGACCGAAGAAACTATTGTACCGGTAGCGCGGCACGCAGTAGCCGAATATGCTGCGGCGGTAGAGGTATCGCTGCGGCACGAACACCCAGTAGTTGAGCGGAACGTTGAACGAAACGCCAATTTGCACGCCCGGCCACATGGGGGCCCAGCCATAATAGTTATTGTTCGAGCGCCAGTCCACCCAGGCAGGCCCCCACTCGTAGCCGGGTGTCCAGGCCCAGCCGAGGTAGTCGTCGTAGAACCAGCGGCCGTAGTGGAACGTGGCCCAGCCCCAGGGGAAATCCGACACCCAGGTGTTGCCGAACTCGGTCATCACCCAGCGGCCATCGGTGCCGTAGGGCTGAAAATTGCGGCCCACGTCGTAGGGCGTCCAGACGGAGCCGTACCTCGAGTGGGAAGTCCAGTTGCCGTAGGGCGATAGTTCGTTGTAAAAATACTGAAAACTGACCGAGCCGCCGCGTTGCGCCTGCGCTTTTTGGCCCACCAGCAGGCCCGCCGTCAGGAAGGCGAGGAGGAGGAAGATTTTTGAATTTTTCATGGCTAATAGATTATGGATGGTTAGGAACGGAAAAGCAAATTTTGGACAGAATAGCCACCGACTGGTTTAAAATTTTGGCCGATGCGGTCAGATTGCGTACTTGGCCTGAAAAGTGTACAAGTTAAGAACTTGCTATTTCAAAAAAAAATTCCAGACCCATTTTTTTATTTTTCGACAAATCAGCTTCAAATTACCCCTACGCCGAACAAAAAATTAGGCGGCTTGAAAACAACAGGCCAAAGGAACGGTTCTTGTAAACTGTTGGAAATCAAATTATGCCTTCGAAGAAGATCAAATCAACCCATCCACGAATCAATAAATCAACAATTTGATGGACACCTACGTCTTAGTCATGCTTCTCATCGGTTTCGCCTCGCTTGCCATGGCCTGGATGCCCGCCATCACGGAAAAGACCAAGATTTCGTACGCAATCCTATATGTGCTTTTTGGCGCCATTCTCTACATTTTCGGCGACGGGCTGCCACTGCCTGACCCCATCCGCAAGCAGGAATACACGGTTCACCTGACCGAGATGGTCGTGATTATTTCGTTGATGGGAACGGGCCTGAAAATCGACCGACCCTTCTCGTTCAAAAATTGGAAGCTACCCCTGCGGCTGGTGAGCATCACGATGCTTTCGAGCATTGCCGCCATTACGTTTCTGGCCTGGCAATTCCTGAATTTCGACCTCGCCTCGTCCCTGCTGCTGGGGGCCGTACTGGCCCCCACAGATCCCGTGCTTGCCGCCGACGTGCAAGTGGGCGAACCGCAGGAGAACACACGCAACGACGTGAAATTCGCCCTCACTGCCGAGGCCGGACTCAACGATGGCCTGGCGTTTCCGTTCACCTGGCTGGCCGTGGTGGTGGCCCAAATCGCCAGCACGGGCGAAGGAAGCCTGACCGACTGGCTGCTCACCGACCTGCTCTACCGCATCGGGGTAGGGCTGCTGGCCGGGTACCTGCTGGGGCGGTTGCTGGCGTATTTGATTTTCCGAAAATCCGAGCAGAAAAGTATGATCGAGATGAACAACGGTTTTATTGCGCTGGCGGCCACGCTGTTTTTTTATGCCTTCACCGAAATGCTGCACGCCTACGGCTTCCTGGCTGTTTTTGTCGGGGCAGTCACGCTTCGCAACTTCGAAATGCAGCACGAGTTTCACAACCAACTCCACTCCTTCACCGACCAAATCGAGCGCATTTTGGTGGCCATCGTCCTGATCCTCTTCGGCGGCAGTTTGGTGAGCGGGGTATTGGAAGAACTTTCCGGGCAGATGGTGGTGCTGGGATTGGTTTTCGTCTTCATCGTCCGGCCCGTGGCGGGCTACCTGGGACTTTTGGGGACGGACCTGCACCTCGCGCAGCGGGGAGCAATTTCGTTTTTTGGCATAAAGGGCATTGGTTCTTTTTTCTATTTATCCTTTGCGCTGGCGGAAGCTGAATTCGGCAACGCCCGCGAGATTTGGGCCTTGGCGGCTTTTACCGTCGTCGTCTCTCTGCTGACGCACGGTTTTACGGCGGCCATAAGTATGGAGAAAATCGAGGAAAAATTTGCCGGACAACCCGCTGAGGAGGTTGATTTACCCGCCAAGGGGCCGTAACTTGCGAGTCTTCCTGATTTTTTATTTCAAGTTCATTTGAAAGCATTCCTCCTATTCAGCTTCGCACTTCTGTGCTTTTCCTGTCGTCGAATGCCCGTCGATTCCGTTGTTCTGCAAGAAGGCGTATCCCAAGAACTTGCCCAGGCTCGTAAGCAGACGCTGAGCGATATCGCTTATAAACTGTCTTTTGATATTCCCGCACAGAAAGACGCCCCCATCCCCGCTACTGAAACCATTACCTTTCATTGGCAGAAAAACCCCAATGCGCTCTCCCTGGATTTCAAAGAAAACCGTGACCATCTAAAAATTATTTTGGTCAATACCAAAGAAATTCCCATCGTCTTCGACAAAGAACACATTCAAATCGCGGCGGAGTTTTTGAAAAAAGGCAAAAACACAATCGCCATCGACTTTATCGCCGGGGATTTGTCGCTTAACCGTAACGACGAGTACGTCCACACGCTCTTCGTCCCCGACCGCGCCCGTACCGTGTTCCCCTGCTTCGACCAGCCAGATCTGAAAGCAAATTTTGAATTATCATTGACTGTCCCGGCTGACTGGACCGCCGTTTCCAATGGACCTTTGCGTGACAGCGTGATTTCGAGAATGCAGAAGACCTATCATTTTCAGTCCTCCGATTTGCTGCCGACTTACCTGTTTTCTTTCGTGGCTGGAAAGTTCGACCGCGTCGCGCGGCGGTTGGGCGATCGTGAGATGAACTTTTACCACCGCGAAACGGATTCCTC
>JBBSKK010000004.1:0-22394 GCA_038256395.1 Cytophagales bacterium
CTCCCTCGTATTATCAGCCAGTTCTAATCTCCACGCAAAACTCCAGCCATTTTTTTTGTGACCTGTTTTAGGTCAGCTTTGGTCAGAAATAATACTTCTGTTGGGAAGCTATCACCTGAGATGGCGTTTTGGATAGAATCAGTAAGCCTATCTACCACAAAATCGAGATGTACGGGCTTTCTTGGCTTCATTGAGTGAATTTAATAAAAATTTTCTGCTCAGCCAATAAGTCTGTGACTTGCCAATTCAAAATCCCCCCTCACACCACCTGCGTCAGCACAAAAATGATCGCAATTGCCGACAGCGACAGCACCAAAGTACCCAGGCTATGGGTCTGATTTCCCTGCTTGATATTCATGCCCGTAAGCTGCGTCATCGCCCAGAAGAAGCTGTCGTTGGCGTGGGAAATGGCGATGGCCCCGGAGCCGATGGCCAGTACGGCGAAGACCCGCATCTGCTCGCTGTCGAGGCCCAGCGCGGCCAGCAGCGGCGCGACGATGGAGGCCGTGGTGATGAGCGCCACCGTGGACGAGCCCTGCGCCGTTTTGAGCGCCAGCGCCATCAGAAACGGCAGGAAAATCCCCCAGGAAGCGGCATTGAGGTTGTTGCTGACCAGGTCGGCGATGCCGGAGTTCTGCAACATCTTGCCAAACACCCCGCCCGCCCCGGTAATCAAAATCACGGGTGCGGCGATCAGCAGCGACTCGCCCACCCAACCCGAGGAGGAGAGTAGTTTGGCGTCGAACTTCTCGGGCAGACTGAACGACAAAAAGGCCCCGATCAGCAGCGCGATGACCGGACTGCCCACACAACGCAAAATCTTTGTGAGGGGATTGTCGCCAAAAGGTAGGGTAGGGTACTTGGCGATGGACGCCAGTACGATCAGCAGCAGTGGAATGATGATGGGCAGAAACGCCTTGCCAAGCGAAGGCCGCTTGCCGTGCTGCACGTCGCTTTCGACCTCGGCAAACTGCGGTACGAGGTGGACGTTTTTGGTAAAGTACTTCACAAAGAAATAGGCCGGTACCAGGGCCAGGGCGCTGATAACGATGCCCCAGAAAATGACCATGCCCAAATCGGCATCCAGAATCCCTGCCGCCGCGATGGGGCCGGGCGTGGGCGGTACCAGCGAGTGGCTGGCCGAAATGCCCAGCGTGAGGGCCACCGTGGTGGAGGCGTAGGGGAGTTTTCCTTTAAAAGAGAGCGACTTGTTGATCGGATTCATCATAATAAACGCGCTGTCGCCGAAGACGGGAATCGACAGAATATAGCCCGTCACCATCATGGCTAGCGTCACGGATTTCTCGCCGATGACCGCCAAGATTTTCTGCGCGATGACGAAGGCGCCGCCCGTTTTTTCCAGGAAAGTCCCGATCAGCACGCCCAGCAGAATGAGCAGCCCGATGCTGCCCAGTACCCCGCCGAAGCCTTCCGAAATGGATTTCAGAATGAGTTCGCCTGGCATCCCGGCCAGCAGTCCATAAATAATGGCCCCAACGAAAAGGGCCAGGAAGGGGTGGATGTCGAACTTGATGATGGAAATGATGATAAGGGCGAGGGCCAGCAGAATCGTCAGGAGGGTGAGCATGGCAACGGGAGATGGGTTAACTTTTGGCGAATAGGTTTCAAAAGGTTTTTTTTGGAAACTTTTACTTGTAATTTCGTCGGTGTCCCTCTTCTTAAACTTCCAGACTACTATGATTTTGTCCAAGCTGAAAAAACATTTCAATCTATTTGTTTTAACGGGCTTGCTCGGTGCCACGCTGGCTTTCGGAAGCAAAAAAACAGCCGATCCTGTCAAGCTGCCCGCAGCCCGGCCTAACATTCTATTCATCCTGGTCGATGACATGGGCTGGGGCGATGTGGGTGCTTTTTGGCAGAAGGAGCGGATGAAGGCCAACGACCGCAGCGAACCCTGGCAGTTTACGCCCGCGCTCGACGCCATCGCCGCCAACGGCGCGATGCTCACCAACCACTACTGCGCCGCGCCGGTTTGTGCACCCTCGCGGGCCTCGCTGATGCTGGGCGTGAGTCAAGGCCACGCCAATGTTCGCAACAATCAGTTCGACAAGGAATTGCAGGATACCTACACTATGAGTTCGGTACTGCGGCAAGCCGGGTACAGCACGAGCCTGGTGGGGAAGTGGGGCTTGCAGGGTTCCAACGCTGAGGCTCCTAACTGGCCCGCGCATCCGCTGAATCGGGGATTCGATTACTCCTATGCCTACATCCGCCACGTGGACGGCCACGAGCATTATCCCGTGGAGGGAATTTACCGGGGTAAGAAGGAAGTCTGGGAAAACAAAACCGAGGTTTCGGCGGGGCTGGCTAAAAGCTTCACCACCGACCTCTGGACGGCCAAAGCCAAGGACATCATTAAGCAACAGGCCGGGAAGGACAGTCCCTTTTTTATGTATTTAGCCTACGATGTTCCGCACGCCGTTTTGGAACTGCCCACTCAGGCCTACCCCAAAGGTGGCGGTCTGAAAGGCGGCTTGCAATGGCTCGGGACGCCGGGTAAAATGATCAACACCGCCTCGGGAACGCCCGATTCCTACATTCATCCCGACTATGCCAATGCCACCTGGGACCACGATAAGAATGCCGCCACGCCGGAAGTAGCCTGGCCCAACGTGTACAAGCGCTATGCTACCCTCTGCCGCCGGATCGACGACGGCGTCGGCGACATTATGCAGCTTTTAAAGGATATGAAGATCGACCAAAACACGCTGGTCGTCTTTACCTCCGACAATGGCCCGTCCGTCGAGTCGTATTTGCCGGAAGATTACGAACCCGTCTTTTTCAACAGCTTTGGCCCGTTCGATGGCATCAAGCGCGACGTGTGGGAGGGCGGCGTCAGAATGCCGACGCTGGTGCAATGGCCCGGTAGCATTCCGGCCAACCAGGTAATCGACAAGCCCAGCGCACTTTACGACTGGCTGGCTACCTTTGCCGATGCGGCCCAGGTACCTGCCCCCGCCCGCACCGATGGGGTGTCGCTATTGCCTTCGCTTACCGGAAAAGGGCAGCAAAAAGAGGGCGTAGTATATATCGAGTACGAGCAGAACGGCAAAACCCCCGAATTCGCGGAGTTCTCGCCCAACCACCGCGCCAGAAGGCGTAACCAAATGCAGAAAATCAGGCTGGGCGATTATGTCGGGGTGCGTTACGACATCAAGTCCGCTGCCGATGATTTTGAGATTTATAATGTCGTCACCGATCCCCAGGAAACGAAAAATCTGGCGGGCCAGCCGGCCTACGTAAGTATGCAAAAGAAGTTCAAGGAGAAAGTAATCCAAGTACGCAGACCCGACAGCGAAGCACCCCGGCCCTACGACTTGGCCTTGATGGCTGCCGTAGAAGCACCAAAACTGGTTCCCGGTGTGCAATGGATGACGCACGAAGGGGAATTCCCCTGGGTGGCCGATCTTTCTGACCGCCCGGCTACGAAATCCGGGAATGCTCCCGATACTGGCAACAATAAAATTGATTTAAAAGAAGGAATGATTGGCCAAAAGGGCTATCTGAAAATCCCCAAAGACGGTACCTACCAATTTTCGATGAGCGGGAACGGCAGCTTTGTCTTCCGCCTGCACGAAGCCCTGATTCTTGACCGCAGCTATCCTGACAATCCTAAATTAAAGCTACCCGCCTCGGCGACAGTTCAGCTTAAAGCGGGCTATCATCCGTTCCAAATTTATTATCACCAGACGGGCAAAGCCAAGCCTGCGCTGGACTGGACCTGGCAGGCGGAGGGAATCATCGAGCAGCCCGTTCCGGCGACTGCCCTCTTTTGTTCAGTTGAAAAATAGTTGGTCGAACAAGATGCCTAGTACTGCTGTTTTTTTTTCAAATCGCTGAATCATGCAAGAACCCAACTGGCAAATCGCCAAAGAATACGAAGACATTACCTACAAAAAATACAGCGGCGTGGCCCGTATCGCCTTCAACCGCCCCGATGTCCGAAACGCCTTCCGGCCCGGCACCGTCTTTGAACTGCTGGATGCTTTCGAGGACGCCCGCAACGACGGTACCATCGGCGTAGTGCTACTTTCGGGCGAAGGCCCGGCCAAGGACGGCATTTATTCCTTCTGCTCTGGTGGCGACCAAAAATTCCGCGACAAAGCGGGCTACAAGGGCAACGATGGCCTCGACCGACTGAATATCCTGGAAGTGCAGCGGCAGATTCGCTTCATGACCAAACCCGTCATCGCGGTGGTGCCGGGCTGGGCCGTGGGCGGCGGCCACAGTCTGCACGTGGTGTGTGATTTGACGCTGGCAAGTAAAGAACACGCCATTTTCAAGCAAACCGATGCCAACGTGGCCAGCTACGACGCGGGCTACGGCTCGGCCTATCTCGCCCGGCAGATCGGGCAGAAGCGGGCGCGGGAAATTTTCTTTTTGGGCCGCAGCTATTCGGCGCAGGAAGCCTACGAGATGGGCATGGTCAACGCCGTGATACCCCACGCCGAACTGGAAGCCACCGCCTACCAGTGGGCGCAGGAGATTCTGGAAAAAAGTCCAATGGCGATCCGAATGCTCAAATTTGCCTTCAATCTCGTGGACGACGGCCTGGTGGGCCAGCAGATTTTCGCGGGCGAAGCTACTCGTCTGGGCTACATGACCGACGAGGCGCGGGAAGGGCGCGATGCTTTTTTAGAAAAAAGAAAACCGGACTTCGAACAGTTTCCCAAGCATTCTTAAATTAGTGGACGGTTGACAATTTTTTACCGCAAATCCACTACCTCTACGCCGGGGTATTTTTTGGCGTCGAAGGTGAAGTAGCTGTCGGCCACGTTCACATCGGTCTGGAAACTGGTGATGGTGTAGTACACGTGCTGGCCGTCGCTCATCAGAATGTCCCAGCTTTTGATGGCTTTGTCTGCTTTGTTGACCTTTATTCGCACCGTGGCAATTTTGGAATAGCTGGTAGTCGGGGCCAGTTCGATGGTTTCGTAGGTCTGGCCGCCCTCTTTGCTTTCCTTGATAAAGCGGTACTTATAGTTTTTCTTGTAGGCGGTGAAAATCCGGGTGGGGTTAAGTTCACCGAGTTCGGCCGGGTCGTAGTCCTGCAAATTGACCTCGTTGGTCTCCTTCACGTAGGTTGCCATCGTTTTGGCATCGTTAAAAATTTCCTGCCCGGCCACTTTCAGCCGGAATTTCTCGCCCTTTGCGGTCACGTCGCCCTTGAGGCTGTTCTTGCCGCCCTCGGTGGCGTAATTGAAAGTCGCCTTGTACGACTTCAAATCCTCGTACTTCTTACTCATGGTGGTCAAAATAGCCTCGGCCTTGCTGTCTATCCGGGCTTGGGCGTTCGCTGTAAAAGCTGAACCTGCAAAAATCGCCGCCAACAGCAGCGTGAACATTCCTGAATATTTTTTCATGATAAATAAAAGATGTGATTAGTAACGGGGGTTGGAGCAGGGGAGGGCGATTAGGTTTAAAGGAGAAGGTGGTTAACAGTTAAGGGTCAAAAGGTCAAACGGCGTTCTCAAATTTCCTCATATTAGGGCAACAAAGGCTTTAACCTTTTGACCCTTGACCCACCACCCAAACCAATCCAACCCTCCCACGCTACACGCCCCTGCTATTCAAATATTGTTCCAGAGATTCCAAATCGTGGAACAGAACGTCGCGAGCTTTGCTGCCGGTGAAAGGGCCGACCACGCCCAGAATTTCCAACTGATCCATAATACGTCCGGCGCGGTTGTAGCCGAGCTTCATCTTGCGCTGGATGAGCGAGGTGCTGCCTTGCTGGTGCGTAACGACCAGACGGGCGGCGTCGGGCAGGAGTTGGTCGAAATCGTCCGTGTCCACGTCGGCGCGACTACCGTCGCCGTCCTCGCCTTCGTACTCGGGCAGGGCGTAGGCTTCGCCGTAGCCGCGCTGACTGCCGATGAACTCGCAAACGTCCTCGATTTCGCGGGTGTCGATGTAGGGGCATTGCAACCGCACGATTTCGGAGTTGATCGCCAGCAGCATATCGCCCTGTCCGACGAGTTGCTCGGCCCCGCCGCTGTCCAGAATGGTGCGGGAGTCGATGCTGGACGTCACCCGGAACGAAAGCCGGGCGGGGAAGTTGGCTTTGATCAAACCCGTGATGACCTTCACCGAAGGCCGCTGCGTGGCCAGCACCAAGTGAATGCCCACGGCCCGCGCCAACTGCGCCAGGCGGGCGATGGGCGTCTCGACCTCCTTCCCGGCGGTCATCATCAGGTCGGCCAGCTCGTCGATGACCAGCACGATGTAGGGCATGAAATGGTGGCCGTTTTCGGGATTCAGCTTGCGGTGGACAAACTTGGCATTGTATTCCTTCAAGTTGCGGGCGCCGGCTTCTTTCAGCAGGTCGTAGCGGTTGTCCATCTCGATGCACAGCGAATTGAGCGTGTAAATCACCTTCTTGGTATCGGTGATAATTGCCTCGTCGCTGTTGGGGAGCTTGGCCAAATAGTGCCTTTCCAATTTATTGAAAAGCGTCAGTTCCACCTTCTTGGGATCGACCAGCACGAATTTGAGCTGAGCCGGGTGTTTTTTATAAATCAAAGAGGCCAATATCACGTTCAGCCCCACCGACTTGCCCTGTCCGGTGGCACCCGCCATGAGCAAGTGGGGCATCTTGGCCAGGTCGGCCACATAAATCTCGTTGGAGACGGTTTTGCCCAACACCACGGGGAGGTCGTAGTTGGATTTCTGGAAGCGTTCGCTGCCCAGTACGCTGCGGATGAAGACCGTCTCGCGGTTCTTGTTTGGTACCTCTATCCCGATGGTCCCGCGCCCCGGCATTGGCGCGATGATGCGAATACCCAGCGCCGCCAGGCTCAGGGCAATGTCCTTTTCCAGGTTCTGGATCTTTGAAATACGCACACCCGCTTCGGGAATGATCTCGTAAAGTGTGACGGTCGGTCCGATGGTCGCTTTGATCTTGGAAATGTTTATGCCGTAGCTGGCCACGGTATCAACGATGCGCACCTTGTTGCTTTCCAGTTCGTCGTGCGAAACCTTCTGCTGAGCGCTGTCGTCCACATCGTTGAGGATACCGAGCGTGGGGTACTGAAAAGAAGGCAGGTCGAGGGTAGGGTCGTACTGCCCGAAATTACGGAGGATTTCCTCGCTCAGTTCGTCGGGATCGGGTTCCTCCTCCTGCGGGATGGTCACCGGCGGGGCCTCTTCCAGTTCCAGCTCAAGTTTAGCCTCGGACTGTGGCTCGGTGGTTTCCGGCTCGATTTCTTCGGGTTCGTCGGCTTCTTCCGTTCCTATGGGGTCGTCGTAGGTCTGTTCCAGCACTGAGACTGCCGGGGCGTTTGAAGTAGACTTTCGGGCAGGTTCTTCTTCCCTGTCAGCTTCTGCCTGTTGATTCTTCTCTGCTCGCCGACTCCGGCCTTGCTGCAGGCGTTCTACGGGATTTGCGTTATAAAAATAAACGGTAAAACTGAAGAAAGCTACCAGAATGACCACGATGCTCCCGTAGCCGATTAGGTTGCTGAGTAGTTCGTTGATGAAAAAACCGAAACCGCCGGGCAGGAAGCTCAGGCTGGAGGTGCTGTCGCTCATCAGCACCACGTAACCCAGCAACGTGCTGATCCAGAGCGTGAAGAAAATAACCTCTTTAGTCGCGCGGTTCAGATTTACCAGGTCGGTGCCGAACACCATGCGCCAGCCCGCCAGAAACGGTACGACGGGAATGAGCAGCGCCGCCAGGCCGAACCAGCGGTACACGAATACCTGCGAGATGAACGCCCCGAACACGCCCAGCACGTTGCGGGTGTTGGCCCCCAGGTCGGGCAGGGACGACTGGCCCAGCGCCCCGACCTCGCTCTGGTCTGCTGCTCCCGTATAGAGGTAGGACAGAAAGGACGCCTCGAGCAGCCCGCTCAGCACCAGCAGCAGCACCCCCGCCACCAGCGTGTTCTGAGGGCTGGACGTAAACCCTGTCCAGTCGAACGAAAGTTGTCTCGTTGGCTTTTTCTCCTTCGTTTTACTCGTAGCGTTCCGGGTGCTGGATCGGCGCGTATTTTCAGCCATTTATTCAGGGGACAGTGGACGGTGGACGGTTGACATTGCGCACTTCGTCGGTGGGTGGACTGCGCAGGGAAAGTTGTCTTGTCTATCGTGGAGGTGTCTCGTTTTAGGTGTTCTTAGTGTGCTGTTCGACGAGGGATTTGCAGATTCGGCGGGCCAGGCCGGGGCCTTCGTAGATGAATCCAGTATAGATTTGCAACAACGCGGCACCGGCGTCCAACTTCTGGCGGGCGTCGGCGGGCGAGGCGATGCCGCCCACGCCCAGTACGGGAAAAGCGTGGCCCGATTTCTCGCAAAGGTAACGAATTACTTCCGTCGAGCGGTGCCGAAGCGGTTGGCCGCTCAGGCCGCCGGCTCCGATTTTTTCCAAATCGGCGTCAGGAATATTCAGCCCCTTGCGGGAAATGGTGGTGTTGGTGGCGATGACGCCCGCGATGCCCGTGGCCAGCACTATTTCCACGATGTCGTCCAGTTGGCTGTGGTTCAGGTCGGGGGCAATTTTGAGGAAAATGGGCTTCGGATTCGGTTTGTAATTGTTCAGCTTTTGGAGTTCGCGCAGAAGGTGGGTGAGCGGTTCTTTCTCCTGCAAATCGCGCAGACCCGGAGTGTTGGGCGAACTGACGTTAACCACGAAATAATTTACGGCCTCGAACAAATCCTGGAAGCAGCGCACGTAGTCGTCGAGGGCTTTTTCGTTGGGCGTATCTTTATTCTTGCCAATGTTCCCGCCCACCATAATGTCCGACTGGCGATAGCGCAGTTTGGCGGCGGCCACGTTGGCTCCTTTGTTGTTGAAACCCATGCGATTGATGAGCGCTTTATCGTTTTTCAGCCGAAAAAGGCGCGGCTTCTCGTTGCCGGGTTGCGGGCGGGGCGTCACGGTGCCTATCTCTACGTAGCCGAAGCCCAGCGCCGCCATTTCGTCCACCATTTCGGCGTTCTTGTCGAAGCCCGCCGCCAAACCCACGGGGTTCTTGAAGCGTAGCCCGGCCACTTCCCGCACCAGCGATGGGTGTTCATACACATAAAGTTTTTTTAGTAAACCCGGCACGAAAGGCAGCCCGTACGCAAAGCGCAGCGCGTCGCAGACCCAATGGTGAACGCGCTCGGCGTCGAAAAAGAAGAGGAGGGGGAGGAGAAGGCTTTTGTACATTTTACAAAAATAGGCGGTTCCCGGCTAGGTAGTGGAGTCGGAATGGTTTTTATTTTAAAAAAAGTAGACTCAATTTCCTCACGGCTGGGGATTGGATTGCTCACAATTGATACCCAAAGGCTCCCGATTGGGATTGGATTTTCTGGAACAATATTTTTAAGTGATGCGGTAGTAAGTTATTACTCACCAAAAACTAAAACTGCACAAACAATGGACACTCTAAGTAATTCAAACAAGATTGATTCGACCGATGAATTGGACGCCAAAACCGGAACCATCACCGGCGTATTTCACGACAAGGACGACGCCGAGAAGGCGTACAACTCGCTGATCGACCGTGGCTACACCCGCGAAGATATTTCGGTGCTGATGTCGGACGAAACCCGTGAGACCAACTACTCCGATACGGACGAGGACGACCGCTCTGAGCTGGGCAACAAGGCCATGGAAGGCGCAGGCGTAGGTTCGGCCATTGGGGGCACCGCTGGTGCTATTGTGGGAGCCATTGCCGCTATTGGCACGGCCATCGCATTGCCAGGGCTGGGATTGATCATCGCCGGTCCCATTGCCGCCGGACTCGCCGGAGCAGGAGCGGGCGGACTGACGGGTGGAATCATTGGCGCCCTTGTCGGCTCGGGTATTCCCGAGGAGCGCGCGGCCGTCTATAAGGAAAGCCTGGAGAATGGCGGCATCGTCGTAGGCGTAAAAGCCCGCACCCGCGAGGAGGGCATGGCCATTACCAACGATTGGAAAACCTACCAAGGCGAAAATATCCACACAGGTTGGGAGTCCGATACCTGGACAAACTCGCGCAACGACCGTTACTAAAAGCACACTAGGCCGCTTCGGCCTTTTGCTCTAAGCGGCGCTTGTAAATCCCCTGCCTTCATGGCGGGGGATTTTTTATGAATATGCTTGTCTAAGAAGCGCCATTTTTAGCTCAAAGGATTAACTCAAACAGCTTCTAAGGTCGGCATCGTAACGGTTTGGGTTCAGTGTGCTAACTTCGCAATTCTAAATCAATACTAACCCATGATCCAAATCCAATCCTTCATTTTCAGCCCTTTTTCCGAAAACACCTACGTACTCTACGACGAAACCAAAGAAGCGATCATTGTGGATCCCGGCTGTTACGAGCCGCAGGAATACCAGGAACTGAATGATTTTATCAAAAAAAACGATCTCAAACCCGTCGGGATTTACAATACCCACGCCCACATCGACCACGTGCTGGGCGTGGCCAAACTGAAAAATACTTATAGAATTCCCTTCGCGCTGCATCGTTTGGACGAGCCGCTGCTGCGGGCCGTCAAAACCTACGCGCCCAATTATGGCTTTCCTACCTTTGACGAACCTGCCGTGGAGCGCTGGCTGGAAGCGGGTGAAACGGTGGAGTTTGGAGATTCAGCGCTGAAAATTATCTTCGTTCCCGGTCATGCCCCCGGCCACGTGGCGTTCGTGAACGACGCGCAGAAGTTCGTTATCGGCGGCGATGTGCTGTTCCGGCAAAGCATTGGCCGCACCGACTTGCCCGGCGGCGACATGAACACGCTACTACGCAGCATCCGCACTCAGCTTTTTACACTGCCCGACGACTACACCGTGTACGCCGGCCACATGCAACCGACGACCATCGGCTTTGAGAAAAAGCACAATCCTTTTTTGAAATAATCTGCCGGACCTCCTATGAAACGACACATTCCCAACGCCCTCACCTGCGCCAATCTGCTTTGCGGCTGCGTGGGAATCGTGGAAATTTTTCACAATAACATACTGTTGTCCTGCGCCCTGATCGGCCTGGCGGCGGTATTCGACTTTTTCGACGGCTTCGCGGCGCGGTTGCTCAAAGTCAGTTCGCCCATCGGCAAAGAGCTGGACTCACTGGCCGATGTAGTCACATTCGGCGTGTTACCCGCGATGATTATCTACCAACTTTTGCTACGCTCGGTGCCGGGGCTGGGCGATTTGTGGATTCCCAACCTGGCTTTTCTGATTGCGATTTGCTCGGCGCTTCGGTTGGCCAAGTTCAATATCGACCCCCGGCAAAGCGACTCGTTCATCGGCGTCCCCACACCCGCCAACGCCCTGCTGGTAGCCTCGCTGCCATTTATTCTGCGCAACCATCCCGAATGGGAACCGCTGATCGTGAATACGACCAACTTATTGATTTTTACCGCGATCATGTCGTTTTTGCTAGTGGCAGAATTGCCGCTTTTTGCCCTGAAATTCAAATCGTTCGGTTGGGCGGGAAACGAAGTGCGGTATATTTTCCTGCTCGTTTCGGTGGTTTTACTGGTGGCGCTGGGATTTTTGGCGGTGCCGCTGATTGTGGGGGGATATGTGTTGCTGAATGCGGGGTTGGTCTTTGGAAAAAAAAGGTGAGAAGCGTACTTTATTGCTCGTCATTCCCTGTTACTTTTCCCCAAATTTTCTTACTGGGTTTTTCTTCACCGTCACCTTCACTTTCGGATAATCCATACTGGCCCGGATGGCTTCGCGGCCTTCCACGCCCGCAAATTTTTCGCAGATGTACAGCCCGAGGTCGAGTGAAGACGCTACTGCGCCGGCAGTAATCACGTTGCTGTCGTCCACAATACGGACTTTCTGGACGTTGGGACAGTACTGTTTCAGGGTTTCGTATTCCTTGAAATTGGTCGTCGCCATCCGATCTTGCAGGAAGCCAGCGGCCCCCAGCAGTAGGCTGCCCGTGCAGACCGACACCTTGTAAGGCACATTTTGGGCCGTTTTCAGCCAGTTCAAAAAGTCGCGGTCATTCTGCAAAAGGCGGGTGCCGAAGCCGCCCGGCACAAAAATCAAATCGTAGGCGTCCAGCGACTGCCGCACCCGTGTCGTTTCGACCGCCAGTCCGAAACTGTCCTGCACGGTGTCGGTAAATGAGCAGAAATCCCAACTCAGATTCGGGATATATCCCTGCGATTTAAGGCGGGAAATGGGATCGTAAAAGCCGATAAAGTCCAGCATTGTGATGCCGTTGAACAGAACAAATGCAATTTTCATGCGGTCGACTGATGATGGTTGCATAGCAGAAATAGGGGTAGCCAATGGAGCAGATGTAACAGAAAAAGAGTTCATCCCTAGCGAAAAGGCTCCAAGTTTTTTCAAAAATCCTCTTCTTTCTTCCTTGAATGGTATAAATTTGGACATGAGAGTCTGATAGTTTTAGACAAATCTACACTCATAATTTATAATTCATCGCTCATCATCTTCCCGTGCCTCCTAAGAAACCCATCGTAACGCTTACCGTCAATCCGGCGGTGGACAAGAGTACCACCGTCGAGCGACTGGTGCCGGATAATAAACTTCGCTGCGACACGCCCCTCTTCGAAGCGGGTGGCGGCGGCATCAACGTTGCCAAGGCTATCCATCGTTTGGGCGGCGACCCCATTGCGGTATTCACCTCCGGCGGCCCCACCGGGCAGCGTTTGCAAAAACTCGTAAAGGCCGAAAATGTTTCCATCCGAATTGTGGAAACTAAGGAATGGACGCGGGAAAACCTCAACATTGTCGAAACAACCACCGGGCTGCAGTACCGCTTTGGGATGCCCGGCACTCAGTTGATGCCCACCGAAGTGGAAGCCATCATGGACACGCTGGAAGAAATCGACCCGCATCCCTCGTTCATCATCGCCAGCGGCAGCCTGCCACCGGGTGTGCCGACGGACTTTTACCAGCAGATTGCGGAATTGGCCAAGCGACAAGGGGCCAAGTTCATCGCTGACACCTCGGGCGAGTCTCTGCGACTCGCCTCGGAGGCGGGCGTTTACCTTTTGAAGCCTAATGTCACCGAACTCAAAGAACTCGTTGGGGTGGACAAGCTGGAAATGGACGAGTTGGACGAAGCGGCCCGCGCCCTGATTATCCGGGGCAACTGCGAAATTGTGGTGATTTCGATGGGGCCGATGGGGGCCATGCTCGTCACGTCCGACTACGTGGAGCATATTCCCGCGCCACCCGTGACGAAAAAAAGTACCGTCGGAGCGGGCGACAGCATGGTGGCGGGGATGGTCTGGACGCTCTCGCAGGGCAAAACCGTGCGCGAGGCCGCCCGCATGGGCGTAGCCTGCGGCACCGCCGCCACGATGAATCCCGGCAGCGAACTGTTCCACATCCCCGACGTCAACAGCCTGCTCGACTGGATTAACCGTTACGAAGTGCGGTATGCTTCGGCGATTAGGTAGAGGAGTTTATGAGTTCATGAGTAAAAAGAGCTGGTCGACAGCTTAACTCATAGACTCTGACCATTCCAAAACCTGCTCCGTTACAGGAGCGGGTTGTTTTTTTAGGTCGAGAATGGTGAAGGCGAGTGTCACGCCTGTGGCTAGTACGAAGTAGCTGCCAATGACGAAGCTGAGCCAGTTGCCGGGTGTTTCTACGCCGAACCAATTTCCCAGGTAGAATAAAATGCCGAGACCGATGGCATTTTTTGCCATTTCCCAGAGCCAGGCATTGGGGTTACGGTCCATGAGTTCGGTGTAGGCATAGATGCCCAGGGTAATGAACGCGCCGCAGAATATGGCGTTGGTTAGACCGATCTGCACCAGGTTACTGAAAAGCGTAAATATCAACAGAAACGTGAAGGCAAATTGTGTCCAGGTCCAGGCGATGAGGGCAGGAGAGGCGGCGGGGGCGTATTTCTCGAAGTTATAAACGTCTTCGATTTTGGGTACCGGATAGCCTTCCGGCAGGTCGGCGGGTCGCCAGCCCGTGGGCATGAACCAAATGCGGGCCTTATCGTACCAGCTTCGGGTGCGCCAGGCATCCTGCACCAGCAACCAGAGGTGTCCCCAATTGATCTTGATCGGATTCCAGGTGCTGACCGGGCGCGTGATACCGTAAACGGGCGGCACATTGGGTAACTCTTCCTGGAAGGTGCCGAAGATTTTGTCCCAAATGATGAGAATCTGTCCGTGGTTTTTATCGATATAAATCGGGTTGATGGCGTGGTGGACGCGATGGTGCGAGGGCGTGACCAGGAATTTCTCCCAAAAACCCATGCGGCCAATGTACACCGTGTGGTACCAAAACTGCGCGAACAAATGAATCGGGGCCAGCACCGCGATGACGATGGCGGGAACGCCGACGATAGCGGCGGGAATCAGGAAAATGGTGAAAATGTTGACGATGCCCGAAATGCTCTGCCGCAGGGCGCAGGCCAGATTGAACTCCTCGCTGCTGTGGTGAATGAGGTGGCGGTTCCAGAGGATATTGATTTTGTGGTTGAGCAGGTGGCCCACATAACCCGCCAAATCCAGTGCCACAAAGGCAATGAGCCACACCCATATCGTAGATTTTATTTCAAAAATCGCCCAATGCTCCACCATCCAGGCGTAAGTGATGATGGAAATGCCCAGCCCCAGCGCGTCTTTCAGGCTGTTGGTAAATCCCGAACTCAGGCTCGAGATCATGTCCATGTTCTTGAAATGATGGCGGAAACGGAGCCAGCCGTAGAGTTTCTCGCCCAATACCGTAAGCAGGAAAATCGGCATGGCGATGGTCAGGATTTTGGCGTATTGTTCCACTTATTTAGTTGAGAATGGAGAATTTTTTACGAAAACTCATAAGTTTGACAGAATAAACTTTCATTTTTCGACTATAAAGTTGTCGAAAAAACAGCAATCCGCCAAAAGCAACCTAAATTTTTTGTGCTTTACACCAGGAAAGGAGGTAAATGATCCGATGGTAAAGCCTGGGCAAATTGGCTGCTCCTGCCTCATCTTCATCATCCTCCGAGTGATTCTTGACTATATACCCTTCCAGCAGAGTTTGGTTTTCACAAATCACCGTGCGGTAATCGGGAGTTTGGTCAGCCAATTGCTTGTTCATGGAAGGATGGCGTATGCATCGGGGACGCTTACCCGGCGGAAGATTTTTTTGCGCAAAATGCGCAACAGGTGAAGCGGCGAAATTTTCAGGTAGGGTTCCTTTGATAAAATGCCGTCGTGCCTTGTTACGGGAAAATAAAGTGGGCAATTTGCCCAGCAGCATTCCAATCATCCGCTGGGAATACACCCATTTACCCTTTGTTTTTCCAAAGGCTTCCGCCTAAGGATGATGAATTAAATAAGGTACTACTTATTCCTTGCTTTCGGACTAACACCTAGTATTTTTTTGTTTTTTGTCAATATTAATTAGTAATTGGCCGCTAACCCCCTATTTTTGCCCCATGACCGAGATCAAAAATGAAGACGATTACGCCAAAGCCTCCCAACGAGCCGATGAACTCTTCGGTGCCAAGCCCGGCACACCTCAGTACCAGGAACTCGATGAACTGCTGCGGGCTTTGAAAGAATACGAGTATGCCTTTGTCAAAATGCTGCGGGAGAATGGTGGGGTGGGGGAGTGAGGGAGATAATATACAAAATCCAAAAACCTATGAAATTCTTAAATAAGAAATCTGCCTTAATCTTTGCTGTCGCCTTACTTTTGGCGGTGAATCCTGCTGTTTTCGCGCAGGTCGGTGTCGGGGCCAAGCCCCCCAAAGGGGCCGAAGTACTGTTCGACGGCTCGAAGAAGATGCTGCTCGAAAAGTGGGAATACTGGCAGGGGCCACGCTTCAAGGCCGAGCCGCCCATCAAGTGGGCCATCGTCAAAGACCCCATTGACAAGGGAACCGTGCTGAACACCAACGACCCGGCGGCGGCGGGCGGCCTCTACGGCGCGGCAGACATCGTGACCAAGGAGAAATTCCGCGACTTCCGGTTACACGTGGAGTTCTACATCAGCAAGCCCGGCGGCAACAGCGGGGTTTATTTGCAGAACCGCTACGAAATCCAGGTGCTGGACGGCGACTCCACGAGCCACGGCCTGGCGGCGGTCATCAACGAATCCCCCTCGCCCTACTATGCCTACAACGGCGTAGGGAAGTGGAACGCCTACGACATCGAGTTCAAGGCCGCCCGCTTCGAGAACGGCAAGAAAACAAAGCCCGCGATGATAACCATGTATTTCAACGGCAAAAAAGTCCACGAAAACCAGCCCATCAGCCAGGTGTGGGGCGGCCCCAACTCGGGAATCGACGGCGGCAACGACGGCGGCAAGGGCATCACCGACACCCCCGGCGGCATCAAGCTCCAAGCCGAAGGCCACGACGTGCTGTATCGGAATATTTGGATTTATTCAGTTGACAATTGACGGTTGACAGTTGACAGTGCAGCGACGCGCATTCGGGAACAGCACTCTGCTACAGTTGATAATTATTTTCACTGTCCACCGTCCACTAAATAACTGTCCACCTTCCACTGTCAACTGTCCACTAAATAAATGAAGGTTTACTGGCGCTTACTTTCCTACGCCCGGCCGCTCGGGCAGTACATCGTTCCTTTTTTCTTTGCTTCGTTGCTGGCGAGTTTGTTCGGGATTCTGAACTTCGCTCTGCTGATTCCTTTGCTGAATTTGCTTTTTAACCAGGTGAACAGCGCGGAGGCGGCGCAGATGACGCGGCTTCCCGACCCGGCCCTCAGCATCGACTACCTGAGCGGACTGTTCAACTACTACTTCGGCACTTTCATGCAGACCCACGGGCGGTTGGGGGCGCTGCAGTTCGTGTGCGGGATTATCGTGGCCTCCGTCTTTTTGGCGGATATTTTTCGCTATTTATCGGCGCGGGTGCTGGAACGCTTTAAAGTCAACATGGTGGCGCGGCTGCGGCAGGCGGTCTTCGACAATGCCGTCGGCTTGCACCTGGGGTTTTTCTCCAATGAGCGCAAGGGCGACCTCATCTCCCGCGTGATGACCGACGTGCAGGAGGTTGAGAACTCCATCGCCAACACTTTTTCGGCGGCTTTCAAGGAGGTTTTTACGCTGCTGGTGTATCTCATTGTGCTGTTCAGCGTGTCGGTGAGTTTGACGCTGTTTGCCTTTCTGGTCTTCCCGATTTCGGGAGCGTTCATCGCTTACATCGTGAAGCAAATGCGCAAGGACGCTCGCACCGGGCAGCAGCGGCTGGGCGGACTCATCAGCCTGATGGACGAGACCTTCGGCGGGATGCGCGTCGTGAAGGGTTTCAACGCCGAAAGTTTTATTAAAAAACGATTTTGGCAGGAAAACGATGCCTACCGCCGGGCCATTAAGTCGATGGCCTACAAGCGCGAAATGGCGGGTCCGTTCTCGGAGTTCATGGGCGTGACCATCGTGGCCTTTATCCTGTTGTACGGTGGTTCGCTGGTACTTTCCAACCAATCGGAACTGTCGGCGGCGGAGTTTATTTTTTACATCATTACCTTTTCGCAGGTGCTGCGCCCGGCCAAGGAAATCTCCAACGCCTTCAGCAACACGCAGCGCGGCCTGGCTTCGGGTGAGCGGGTGCTTGAACTGGTGGATGCCGTGAACACGATTCCCGAGAAGCCGGGCGATATTTCCGTTACAAAATTTTTGGATAAAATCGAAGTAAAGAACGTTTCGTTTGCCTACGAAGCAGGGGGCATTCCCGTGCTGAGCGATATTGATTTTACGATGTCCAAAGGCAAGACCGTGGCCCTGGTAGGTTCGTCAGGCGGCGGAAAGTCCACCCTGGCCGATTTGATCCCGCGTTTTTACGAACCCACCGCCGGACAAATCCTCTTCGATGGGCAGGATTTGAGCAAAATTACGCCCGCCTCGCTGCGTTCCCAAATGGGTATCGTAACGCAGGAATCCATCCTTTTCAACGATACCATCTCCAACAACATCGCTTTTGGGACCGATACGACGGAAGCCGAGATAATGGCTGCCGCCCGCATCGCCAACGCCCACGACTTCATCATGGAGCAATCCGAGGGCTACCAAACTATCATCGGCGACCGGGGTACCAAGCTCTCCGGCGGGCAGCGGCAGCGGCTCAGCATCGCCCGCGCCATTCTGAAAAACCCGCCCATTCTCATTTTGGACGAGGCCACCTCGGCTCTCGATACCGAATCGGAAAAACTGGTGCAGGAAGCCCTCACGCACCTGATGCAAAACCGCACGGTGCTTGTCATCGCCCACCGCCTTAGCACCATTCAGCACGCCGACGAGATTCTGGTACTCCACCAGGGCCGCATCGTGGAGCGCGGGACGCACGAAACGCTGCTGGAAAACGAGGAGGGATTTTATAGGAAACTGACTTTAATGCAGAGTTAGTTGAGAGTGGAGACCGGGCCGATTTCTATGACTTTTCGTTGGTAATAATCCTGCAACTCTCCGCCTCCGGGCGCCCGGTTTTACCCGAATGGCTGACATAGCCAGCCGCTAAATGAAAAAGAGACTTGAGCCGCTTGCGGGCGTGCTGGCTCACACCAGGCCGCCCGCGAACACTGCTACCCGGGCTGCTGCGGCAGAAATACAGCCAGCAGATGGTCGCCCCGTCCGACGACCCGGCCGAACCGCTGAATTCTCTCGACGAAATATTCCTGCAAAAAGCCATCGGCAACATCCGTAACATCCGCATCTACCGCGCCGCTGAGCTTTTGCAGCAGCCCGGAGTCACCGTGGCGGAGGCGGCCTACCAAGCCGGTTTTGAAAGCATCTCCTATTTTTCCAAAGCCTTCCGTGAGCAAATGGGCGTATCGCCTTCCGACTGGGCAGCGCGTTCTGCCCCCCCCTGTTGCTGGCTTTTGTCATCCTATCAACGGTAAGTTTTGTCCCCCTAAAACTCCCCCGGATGATACGTCCGCTCCGCGTGTTTCTCCACATCTTCCCGGTAAAACAGCACGTCCTTGAACTTGCCCTGCGTGTACATCTCGCCCTGGTCGAAGAAGTGCTTGGAGGTGATGTCGCCGCTCTCACCGCCCGCCAGCAGCGACTTGGCCTTGATTTTATCCCCAAACTCCACGGCGCAGATAAAGCTGTTACCGTTGACGCCGTAGCGTTTTTTGGTGCCGGGAAAGTAGCGCGAGGTGTAGGAAGGCAGCATCCCCCAGGCCGACGACACGAAGCCCACGGCCAGGCTCGGCAGGTCGTCGCGGTAGGGTTGCTCGATGGCAGCGGAGGCCCGCTGGAAGCGATTGATGTCGCCCCAGGGTTGCTGCCATTTGCCCCATTTTTGGTCCAGCTCAGCAACTACCTCGCCAAAGGGTTTCAGCAGCTCGTCGGCGGAGGCCGTGGCGGCAAAGGCGCGGGCTTTTTCTACCTGGTCGGCATCGGGCTTGCCGGGTACTTCGGTGCGGTACATGTCGGTAGAAATGCGCTCGCCCCACTTCACGGCCAGCGTCGTGGCGATGGATTTCTCGCCGCTGCGGTAGTCCCAATTCTTCAACACCGACAACGGCCCAATCCAGTAGGCGTAGCGGTCATCGGTGTAGAGTACGCTTTTCTCAAAAGCCTTCACCAAGGCCGGAATCAGAATCTCGAAAGAAGTCAAATACGTATCGTAACCCGCCTCGATGACCTCGTCCAGGTCGTACTTGCGGGGCTTTTCCAGCACCCGTACAGCGTTGATGCCCCGGAAGTTCTCGCCGTCGGGAGCCATGTAGGCGGGATAATTAGCTTGCTTTGGACTGTCTTTTCCAGCAGCGGTGAAGGGCGTGGAGTTGCAGTTTTGGATCCAGCCATTGGGCGGGTTGTAAATATGTACCGCCTCAGCCACGGGGTGCATCCCCTGCCACTCGGTGGCGGCTATACTGCCGTCCACGGGCTGCGACCAGTCGTAGGTGGTGTCACGTTTGGGTACGAAGTTGCCGTGCCAGTAGGCGATGTTGCCCTCGGCGTCGGCATACACGGTGTTGTTGGAGGTGTTTTCCAAAATATCCATGGCCCGTTGGTACTCGGCGAAGCTCCGGGCCTTGGTTCGCTGCCAGCTTTGGATGAGCATATTCATCGTGCGATTATTGGAGCGCAAACTCTCCCACTGTCCGTTGCGCCTGGCCATCACGGGACCGTGGTGGGTGTAGTAGGCTTTTACTTTTTTCTCTTGCAATTGGCCATTTTTGGTGTAGGTCAAAGTAATGTCCCGCTCGCGCACGGGGCGTTCTTTTCCCTCGTACGTATAAACCCAGCCGTCACCTTTCTTGGCGACTTTTTCCAGGTAAGAATCCGCTACGTCGGTACGAGACGACGTGTGCATCCAGCCCAGTTTTTCATTGAAACCCTGATAGACGAAAAACTGCCCCCAGGTCACGGCCCCGTAGGCGTTCAGCCCTTCCTCGCTCACCACGTGTACCTCGGGCCGGAAGTAAAACGTCACGTGCGGATTGATGTATAAAATGCTCTTGCCCGACTTGGTGATTTTGGGAGAGAAGGCAAAGCCGTTGGAACCCGTCAGGATTTCTTCTTGCAAAAGTTCGGGCTTGTCTGATTTATTTTTTTCAAAATCAAAACCCACCGAAGGCGCACCATCGCCATAAAAAGCCTCCAAATCGCGGCTATGAATGTCGGCCGTGCTGATGGCCCCGATGCTGCCGTCGGTCCACAGCAGGGGGAACCACGGCTCAAAGCGCGTGAGCAGGGTGGGCTTCACGTCGGGGTGGGTGTGGAGATAATAGTTGATGCCGTCGGCGTAGGCATTCAGCAGTTTTTTGAGCCAGGCGGGAGCTTTTTTGTAGTCGGCCTGGGCGTCTTCGGGCGTAATGAGGAGCTTGATGAGCAGGTCGTCGTAGATGTCTTTTTCGCCGTTCACCTCGCCCAAGCGGCCCAGTTTCTCGATGTAATTCATCTCGACGCGCGGGAAATCATCCTCGCACTGAGCATATAGCAGACCGAATGTCGCGTCGGCGTCGGTTTTGCCGTAGATGTGCGGCACGCCAAAGTTGTCGCGGATGATGGTGACGTTCTGGGCTTGTTTTTGCCATTGGTTTGTTTCCTTTGGGGAGAAAGGTTGGCAATAAGAGGAGGAAGGGAGGAGGGAGGAAAGGATCAAAAGTCTGACCCCTGTGAGTAGTATCGTTTTTTTCATTTTGTACTATTTTATTTGGTAAAAATCATTGCGCGGCAAACAAAGCTACGCACTTTACCCAACGAATGAAAAACAACGACTCCTCAATCGATCAGCTTGATGGAAAGGGCCGTCCCCGCCGCCGTGTGCTGGAAGGCGCAATCTTTGAATTTGGGAGCGGACACAATAGGCCGGAAATTGTTACTGAATCCGAACGGCTCCTTGGGATACCCTATGAGATTTTTATCTATTTTGCCATTATCGTTTACGTCGTGGTACATGGAGACGGCATAGGTACCCGGCTCAAGGCTGAACTCGACCCGCTGAGGGCCCGCCTGTTTTACCGCAAAAACTTTCGCGTGATCGGGTGGGACATTCGGGCTACCGAACTTCTCATTGGGCTTGTAAACAGCTATTTTAAGGGTGCCCCCGGCGTTCTGCACGTTGGTAATCTGAATCGTCAGGGTGGGGAGGGGGGCTGGCATGATTCCAAAAATCAGGAAGAAAAACAGTATCAGATTGAGCATGAGGGTATATTTTGAATTGAAAACGCCAACCGGAAGTGATTATTTCAGGTTGGCGTCCGATTTCAAAAGAGATTTGCTGACAGCTCAGCCTGCGGTCAGGAGATCAGTCCCAGCACGATAAAGACCACACCGATGGCGGTCACGATGCCACCGACCAGCCAGCCGACACCGGGGATAAGGCCCAGGACAATACCGACCAAAATCAGGATGAGTCCGATCGTGATATTGCCACTGATCGCCTTGGCGGCGGCGGGGGCCATGGCTTTGGTCAACTGCTTATCGACCATCTTACTGACGACCGAAGAACCCGCCACGGCGGCGGCATCGACCTGCTTGGTCTCAATCTTAGCCAGCATGGCGCGGGCCTGGCCGATTCGGGAAGCAATCAGGGGATTGGCCATCAGCTTCTGACCCTCCGTGGTGGCGAGGGCCGTTTCCAGTTGCTCGTCCAGTTGTTTGGGCGTGTTATTGGCCAACATCTCCATGGCTTTTGGGTTCTGCGAGATTTCCGCCATCGTCACAGGCTGAACGGTTTCAACGGCCACGACCTGTTCCACGGCGTCCACATTCACCGAAGAGGTTTCGGCCTTGGGCGCAACGTGAACGTTTTTGGGCATTTGGTTGAATGTGGGGTACTCGCGGGCGCAGCTACCGAGCATAACGATGGCTCCGAACAGATAAAATGCGTTAATCTTTTTCATAAAAAAAGGGGTTTTGATTAAAAAAATGAAAATGAAATTATCAGGAATTTGACGTTTAAAAATCGTGCCATAGCTATCCGTGCGCTTAGCCATACTCTCTGGCTACATTTCCAGCAAGCCCAGTACGATAAATATCACACCCGCCAGGC
>JBBSKK010000005.1:0-21755 GCA_038256395.1 Cytophagales bacterium
CCAAAGCTTGGTTTCCCAAAGGTTTGGAAGACCCCGATTTGACGGTGTTGAAAATCAAAATCAAGTCAGCCGAGTATTGGGACAGTTCCTCTTCCACAATGGTGCAGGCTTACCACATTGCGAAAGCCCTGGTTACTGGCGAGCAAAACGACGAAGGCGACCACGGCGAGGTGAAAATGTAGGCGTCACCGCCCGAATACCAACCTAATCATGAGGGTACTCCGACGAGTACCCTTATTTTTTTGTAGTTTCGTTCAAAACTTAACCCAGCTCCCTTTTTGCATGAAAAAATATTTGCTTTTACTCCTATCTCTTGTCTGCACAATCACAACTCAGGCGCAGGTCGCCGACAGCTATTATTTCCCGAATAATGTTACCTACGACCCGGCGATTCCCACGCCGCAGCAGTTTTTGGGCTACCAGGTTGGCGAATGGCACGTGACGCACGACCAGCGCGTGGCCTACATGAAAAAACTGGCCGAACTCTCCAAGCGCATCACGCTGGCCGAGTATGCCCGCACCTACGAGCAGCGGCCTCTGCTTTTGCTCACGATTACCAACCCGGCCAACCACGCCAATCTGGAAAACATTCGCACCGAACACCTCAAACTCACCGACCCGGCGCAGTCGGTGGGTCTGAAAACGGCCACTATGCCGGCCGTGGTTTGGTTGGGCTACTCGGTCCACGGCAACGAACCGAGCGGGGCCAACGCCTCATTACTGGCTGCCTACTATCTGGCGGCGGCGCAGGGCGCGGGCATCGACTCACTGCTGCGCGAGTGCGTCATTCTGCTCGACCCCTGCATCAATCCCGATGGCGGCAACCGCTTTGCCAGTTGGGTCAACACCCACAAAAGCATCACCCAGGTGAGCGACCCGGCGGCGCGCGAGTACAACGAGGTGTGGCCCGGCGGACGCACGAATCATTACTGGTTCGACCTGAACCGCGACTGGCTCTACACACAGCACCCCGAAAGCCAGGGCCGCATGGCGAAGTACCACGCCTGGAAGCCCAATATTCTGACCGACCACCACGAGATGGGCAGCAATTCGACCTTCTTCTTCCAGCCCGGCGTAGCCTCGCGCACCCATCCGCTCACGCCGCGCCTGAACATCGACCTCACAGCCAAAATCGGCGCCTACCACGCCGCCGAACTCGACAAAATCGGCTCCTACTACTACACCCAGGAAAACTACGATGACTTTTACTACGGCAAAGGCTCGACCTATCCCGACATCAACGGCAGCATCGGTATTCTGTTCGAGCAGGCGAGTTCGCGTGGCCACGCACAGGAAACCAACAACGGGCTGCTCACTTTCCCCTTTACGATTCGCAACCAGTTTACGGCCACGCTCTCCACGCTGCGGGCGGCGCGGGCCATGCGGGTGGAGTTGCTGGATTATATGCGGGATTTTTATAAAAACACCAACGAACCCGTGAAAGCCTACGTTTTCGGCGGCAGCAACGACCGCGCCCGCACCTGGGAAATGGTGAATATTCTGCGCCGCAACGACATCGCCGTGCATGAACTCGCCAAAGACGAGACGCTGGAAGGCCGCAAATTTCTGAAGGATAACGCCTTCGTCGTGCCGCTCGACCAGTCTCAGCGGAAAGTGGTGAAGGCAATTTTTGAGAAGCGTACCGAGTTCGAGGACAGTCTGTTTTACGACATCTCGGCCTGGGCCATGCCACTGACCTTCAACGTGCCTTACGTGGAGTCGAAGGCCAACGTTTCTTTGGGCAAAAAGCTGACGGATAATCCCTTTCCGGCGGGAAAAGTGGTGGGCAAGACGGCTTACTCGTACCTCTTCGAGTGGGACAGCTACTTCGCGCCCCGCACCTTGTACGAACTCCAAAAACTGGGCTACAGCGTCAAAACTGCCGCGCAGCCGCTCACCGTGGCCATCGACGGCAAGCCGCGTGAGTTCGACTACGGCACGATTCAAATTCAAGTCCGCGACCACGACCCGGACTCCACCTACCAACTGCTGCAACGTCTCGCCGCCCGCGACGCGGTGGATTTCTACGCCGCCGGCACGGGTCTGACCAGCAGCGGTATCGACTTCGGCAGCGAGAATTTCAAGGTTACGCGTCAGCCCAAGCCGCTGATGCTGGTCGGCGCGGGCGTCAACAGCAACGATGCCGGGGAAGTGTGGCATTTGCTGGATCAGCGAATCAAGGTACCGCTGACGATGGCCGACATAAGCAGCTTCAATCGCCTGGATTTAAGTGCATACAACACGCTGATTCTGGTCAGCGGTAATTACAGCTCCCTGCCCGTGGACAAAGTGCGCGACTGGATTCGCGCGGGTGGTGTCCTCATCGCCATGACCGACGCCAACGAGTGGCTGGCCGAAAAAGGTCTTTCCACCCTGAAACTGAAAACGATTCCCAACGACACCACCGGACCGAAACCCTACGCCCTTGCCAACCTCTACCAGGGCGCGCAGGTGACGGGCGGAGCCATTTTTCAGGTAAACCTCGACCTAACGCACCCGCTGGCTTACGGCTACAAGGAGCCGACGCTGAACGTTTTCCGCGACCACAATAATTTTGTGCAGCCCATCAAAGAACCCTACGGCGCGCCTGCCATCTACACCGGCCGGCCGTTGGTAAGCGGCTATATGTCGGCCCGCAACGAGAAGCTAATCCGCAACTCGCCTGCCATCGTGTGCAACAACCTGGGCTCGGGCAAGGTCATCGCCCTGCTGGACAACCCCAATTTCCGGGCGTTTTGGTACGGGACGAACAAGATTTTTCTGAATGCCCTATTTTTTGGCTCGCAGATTTCTTCGGGAAGGTTTGGGGGAGGCGCGGGGGAGTAGGGTTTCGGGGTACCTCACAGTAATTTCTTATTAAACCTCAAATTCCGAGAAACAAAGGTTTATACAAGAAACGGCCATCTATTGGAATAAAAAAGGCAGTTACGCTTTGAAGATCGTAACTGCCTTGTTATCAGAGTGGTGATGGACGGAATCGAACCGCCGACACAAGGATTTTCAGTCCTTTGCTCTACCAACTGAGCTACATCACCAGGCTCATTGGCCCCTTTTGGGACTGCAAAAATAGAAGTCCGTTTTGGATTGCCCAAACTTTTGTCCCAATTCTTTTAAAAAAATTACGCTTCAAGAAATTCAGGGCGTATGAAACAGAGCTTGGCGGACTTTTTTATGCGCTTATTCCCAAAATAATCTATCTTACCGCTTGTCGATAGAACATTTTACCCGATATTCGTTATTGGTATGCAAGCATACTATATGACAAAAAAGATTTAGGAGGCAAAAAACCGAATGCCACACACTGTCAACTGTCCACTAAAAAAATGGAATATATTCAGCAAGTACTCTTCGCCATTGTTCTGAGCGTAGCCATGTGGCTGGTCATAAAGCGCGTGGGAGTCATAAAGAAGACAATCCAACTAGGCCGCCCCGAGAACCGCAGCGACCACCCCGGCGAGCGGCTGGGTATGATGCTGCGTGTGGCTTTCGGGCAAAAGAAAATGTTCGACCGGCCCCTTGTGGGCTTCATGCACTTCATCATTTACGCCGGGTTTCTGCTTATTAACATCGAAGTACTGGAAATTATCTTGGACGGGCTGTCGGGGCAGCACCGGATGTTTGCGCCGTTTTTTGGGTCGGGCTATTTGTATTTGCTGGGATTCTTCGAATTTCTGGCGGTGGGCGTGCTGACGGTCTGCGTGATTTTCCTGCTGCGGCGCGATGTCGTGAAGGTGGATCGTCTGCAAGCCAGCAAGCACCGCGAAATGAAGGGCTGGCCCAAGTTGGACGGCAACCTGATCCTGATTTTTGAAATCGTGCTGATGATCGCCATCCTGACGATGAACGCGGCGGATTCAGTTTTGCAGGATATGAACAGCGTTCACTATACTAAAGCGGGTGATTTCCTGTTCAGCCAGTTTCTGAAGCCCCTCTTTGCCGGATGGAGCGAGAGTTCGCTCATCGCGCTGGAGCGCGGGGCGTGGTGGTTTCACATTGTCGGTATTTTGGGCTTCGCGTTGTACGTGACGTATTCCAAGCACCTGCACATCGCGCTGGCGTTCCCCAACACCTATTTTGCCCGGCTAATTCCGAAGGGCGAAATGAAAAATATGCCCGAGATTACGAAGGAAGTCAAAATTATGCTGGGGGTGGGTGAGCCGGACGCCGTTTCTGCCGACACAGGAACACCTCCTGCCGAAATCGCCCGATTCGGGGCCAAGGACGTGCAGGATTTAAGTTGGAAGAACCTCATGGACTCCTACTCCTGCACCGAATGCGGTCGCTGCACGGCGGCTTGTCCGGCCAACATCACGGGCAAGAAACTCTCGCCCCGCAAAATTATGATGGATACCCGCGACCGTCTGGAAGATGTGGGCCGCAACCTACAAACCAACAAGGGCAAGTTCGTGGACGATGGCAAAAGTCTGCTGGGCGACTACATTCTGGAAGAGGAAATCCTGGCCTGCACGACCTGTAACGCCTGCGTGCAGGAATGCCCGATTCTGATCAATCCGCTGGACATTATCCTGCAACTTCGGCGTTTTCAAATTATGGAAGAGGCCAAAGCCCCCGCTTCCTGGAACGGCATGTTCAGTAATCTGGAAACCAGCCAGGCACCGTGGAAATTCTCTCCGGCGGATCGGTTCAATTGGGCGGAGGGGTTGAAGTGAGTGGAGAGTTGAGAGCTAAAAATAGTGAAATGAGCGAATTGATTCAAAATCCTGCTATCCGCAGCGATGAGGAAACCTTAGCAATTGTACGAAACCTGCTGGTTGGAAAGCTAGTCAAGAGAGCGTATTTGTTTGGCTCGCGGGCTCGGGGCGATGCTACGCCGGAAAGCGACTGGGATATTCTGGTAGATTTGAAAGAGAAAGTGTCGCTGTTTGATTTAGTAAATCTACAATTAGAACTGGAAGATGCTGTTAGTCAAAAAGTTGATGTAATAAGCAGCGGAGGGGTGAGGCCGCGTATTTGGCCGTACATCGACGCCGATAAAGTGCTTATATATGAAGAGTAAAATACGCGACAAAGAACGCCTCTATCATATTCTTGAATGTATTGAATTGATCGAAGAATTTACCCGAGACATCGATTACGAAGCATACATGAAGGACATAAAGTTACGCTTGGCCTTGACAAGACTTGTGGAAATTATTGGCGAAGCAGCTGCATCGACCGAGGTTTTAAAAAAGAATTTGATAAAGTAGAATGGAAGCTTTTGAAGGGTATCCGTAATGTTATCGTTCACGAGTATTTCGGAATAGACTACAAAATAATCTGGGAAGCTATCCAAGACAACATTCCTAGTCTCAAAATAAAAATCCAGCACGTCCTCGACACGAAATTCCCCGAACAACAATGACCGATACACCTCGATATAAAGTCCCCACGATGGCCGAGATGGCCGCTGCGGGCAAGTCGCCCGAAATACTATTTTGGGTGGGCTGCGCGGGATCGTTTGACGACCGCAGTAAGAAAATTACGATCGCGTTCGTGAAAATCCTGAACAAAATCGGCATTGACTTTGCCGTGCTGGGTACCGAGGAGAGCTGCACCGGCGACCCGGCGCGGCGGGCGGGTAACGAATTTTTGTTCCAGATGCAGGCGATGGCCAACATTCAGGTGCTGGATATGTACAACGTCAAGAAAATCGTGACCGCTTGTCCGCACTGCTTCAACACGCTCAAAAACGAGTATCCCGAATTGGGCGGTAACTACGAAGTGATTCACCATTCTGTCTTCCTGCAACAACTCATCGACGAAGGCCGCGTGAAAGTGGCGGGCGGCGACAATTTCAAGGGCCACAAAATCACTTTTCACGACTCCTGCTACCTGGGCCGCGCCAACGGTATTTACGAGGCCCCGCGCACCGTGTTGGAAGCCCTCGACGCCGAACTCGTGGAAATGAAGCGCAGCCGCGCCAAGGGCCTGTGCTGCGGGGCGGGCGGTGCGCAGATGTTCAAAGACGCCGAGCCAGGCCGCAAGGAAGTGAACATCGAGCGCATCGAGGAAGCCCTGGCTACTGGCGCCGACACCATCGCCGTGTCCTGCCCGTTTTGCATGGTTATGATGACCGACGGCGTCAAAAACAAGGAAAAGGAAGACTCCGTCCGCGTCCTCGACCTCGCCGAACTTATCGCCCAAGCGGAAGGTTTATAGACTTTTTCAAAAAACCGAAGGGAAAAAGCCAGTTTGAATGGTTAGTTTTACGCCTTGCTGCTTGGCGTCATGAACTTTGAACTTTGAAAAGCACGGGCTTCCCCGTCATAAACTCCCCATGTACATTCGCTTTGACGACATAGATTTCGACTCCCGCCTTTGGATTTACCAGGCCGACCGCACCCTGACTGATCATGAGGTAAGCCTGATTAATCAGACCCTTGAAGCCGTCATCGACGGCTGGGAGGCGCACAACCAGCCACTTTTGGCTTCGGCAAAAGTATTTCATAACCGTTTCGTGGTCGTCGCCGTGGACGAGTCGCACGAGATGCCCAGCGGCTGCTCCATCGACAAGTCGGTGCATTGGTTGCAGGAATTGGGTGGTAGGTTGAACGTGGACTTCTTTGACCGCTCGGTCGCCTACCTTGATGCGGACAAAAACGTCCAGTCGATGCCCGTGGCGGGCGTCAAGCAGGCTATTGCCGACGAGGTCATTTTCTCGAACACGCCCGTGTTCGACAATCTCGTAGCCAACAAGGCCCAGTGGATGAAGCGCTGGCGCGTCCCCGCCGACCAGACTTGGTTGAAGCGGTTTTTTAAGGAAGAGGAAAAGAGTTTATGAGTCTATGAGTTTAAAGTTTATGAGTCTAACTCGGCGGTTTAAGGGGCATGGATTGAGATTCGAGAATATGGGATATTTTCAGAGAACAGACCATTTTTCTCATACACTCATACACTCATACACTCATAAACTCCTTCTTCTAATTCTCCTAATCGCCAGCGCAAGTTGCGAGGATAAGGATACGCTGTACAAAGCTTACGAGGATATTGAGGACGGGCAGTGGTTCGTGGAGAAGAAATTTGACTTCCGGTTTGAGGTGAGCGATACCACGCAGACTTACAATCTCTACTATTTGGTAAGGAACGCGCAGCAGTATCCTTACTATAACCTCTACCTCGCCCGTGTCATGCGCGGGCCAGGTGGAAAGGTCATTTTTTCCCGGCTGGACGAAATGTACCTCTCAGACGAGGTGACGGGCAAACCACGCGGCAGCGGTCTGGGCGATTTGTTTGACCATAAATTCGTTTTCCAGCGCAACTACCGCTTCCCCAAGCCCGGAAACTACACGATCAGCATCGCGCAATCCATGCGGCAAAACCCGCTTCCCTTTGTGCTGGGCATCGGCCTGAGCGTGGAGAAAACGCCAACCACAACTCCGTAGATTTATCACTCATCATTAAGACGGTGTCCACGCTACTACCTTTCTTCCCCCTGAACCTCGTCGCTTTTCCCGGCGAAAAACTAAACCTTCACATTTTTGAAGAGCGCTATCGGCAGCTAATCAATGAGTGCCTGGAAGAGGAAAAAACGTTCGGTATTCCGACTTTTCTGGATGATCGCCTGCCCGGCTGCGGCACCGAAATGAGAGTGATCGCGCTACACGAGCGCCACCCCGATGGCAGCATGGACATCTCGACCGAAGGCATCAGGGTATTCAGGATAGAAACGTTCGAAAATCCGGTGGTGGACAAGCTATACGCGGGCGGTGAAATCACTATTCTGCCCGAGGAAACCGATTTGATTCGCCCCCTGCCGCAACTGGCGGAGTTGCTCGAAAAACTTTACAGTTTGATCACGACGCCCGTAGCGTACGACGTGGAGCAAAAGCCCTTTTCCTTCCAGGTAGCGCACAAAGTAGGGCTGTCGTTGAACGACGAATACGAACTCCTCACTCTACGGCGCGAAAGCGCGCGGCAGCAGTTCCTGATTTATCATTTGCAGAAAGTAATCCCGGTTGTGACCGAAATGGAACAGACCAAGAGCCGCATCAGGATGAACGGCCATTTCAGGAATCTTGATCCTCTGAATTTTTAGGAGTTTCTCCTGGGCTTCTGCCGTCGTTGGTTGGGCGCTGCTTGCGTCGGCGTTGCGGCCGACGTTTCTTGGGTGGATTTGGCTTGGTTTCGGCGGTCTTGATAACCAAATCGGTGCCTTCGAGGGCTTCTTTCGCGATAGACAAAGGCGCATCGACGGGCGTCACCTCGAAGCCTTCCTCCTTTTGAGCGGCCTTTGCCTTATTTGGCTTGCGCTTCGAACGCTGCGCGTTGCCGGAGCGGCGATTCTCGCGGACCTCGCGGACCTGATCGCGTTCTTTTGACTTTTCTTCCTCCACCTCCTTGCCCGGTTCGCCCAGCAGGAAGCCGAACGGCTCCGTACTGCGGTTCGCGTCCAGAATCACTTTCAGGATGGCTGTGAGCGGCAGGGCCAGTATCAGGCCAGGCAGCCCCCACAGTTGTCCGCCCAGCAGTAGCATGACGATGGCCGCCAGCGGGTTGATGCTCACCTTGGAGCCGACGATGTTGGGCGTGATGAAATTTCCTTCCAGAAACTGCACGAAACTCATCACCCCAACTACGCCCACGGCGTACCAGGCGGAGTCTTCGGTGATGATGCTCATCAGGGCCGGAAACAGCGACCCGATCAAAATGCCAATGTAGGGAATCAAAATTAGGAATGCCGCTAAAAAACCAAAGAAAATGGCGTAGTCGATACCAAGGATGAGTAGTCCGATGGTGTTGAGTATGCCCACAATAAAAATCACCAGCACCAGTCCCGCCAAGTAGCTTTGGATGACGTCGTATATTTTACCCAAAACAGTGTTCAACTTGTGCTGGGGGACTTTGTGAAAAGCCTTATGCACAAACCGCCGGAAGAAATCGCGGTACAACAGGAAAAAAAATACGTACAGCGGCACCAGCGCGGCGGTGACGAGGGTGCCCGTGGTGGCCACTATCGTGTTTAGCAGCGTGGCCCGGCTTTCGGCGAGGGCGTTGATAAGGTACCCTTTGGCCCGACTGACTTGCTCGGTGCGGCTCACATTGAAGTAGCGCTCGACCATTGTCGTCGTCTGCTCCAGTAGAATTTCGGCTTTTTCGGTGAGGCGGGGAATCTCGTCGGCGAAGGCCCCCACCTGAATGGTCACCAGCCAAATCAGGGCGGCGATGATGATGATAAAAAGCAGAATGCTCAGCACAATGGCCAGAATTCGGGGAAAATTCCAGCGCTCCAGCCGAGAACAGACTGGATACAGCAAAATGGAAACCAATACCGCAAACAGCAGCGGAATCAAGGTTTCGTGCAGGGCGTGCAGGATGTAAACGCCCGCAACGAGCGTAATCAGGACGGCCGCCGACTTGATGTACGCGGGTCTTTTCTTACCTTTGGGCGCTAGTGTCCCGTCGGATGAATTCATGATAAAGTTGACTTATATTTGGTTTGCGTTGAAGGTGGCTCTTTGTGGCTGCGGGGCCGACAAGCGCGAAAATGGCTTCGATAAGGCTCGATCCAGCTACAAAGTTAGCAAAATAGGCAGGCTTCCGGCGGTTGCCGACGAAAGTTCCGGTTTGGCCTACGATGCACAACGCGGTACGCTCCTGACAAATAACGACAGCGGCGGCCAGCCCGAACTCTACGAAGTGGACCTGGTAGGCAACCTCTTGTCCACCATAAAAGTACCCAACGCCCAGAACGTGGACTGGGAGGATTTGGCCAAAGCTCCCGATGGCACGATCTACATCGGAGATGTGGGCAACAACGCCAACAAACGCCGCGACCTGACGATCTACGCCTTCTCGCCCGAGGCCAAAACGACCGCCGCGATCCATGTCCGCTACGCCGACCAACGGGCGTTCCCTCCCCTGCCCGACGCCCGGAATTTCGACTGCGAGGCCTTTTTTTATTATAAAAACCACCTCTATCTTTTTTCAAAAAACCGCAGCAAGACCAACCAATTCGTCAAGCTTTACGAATCGCCAGCCCAGCCAGGCAACTACACGTTGGCGGTCAAAGACAGCGTTTTGGTAAAAGCCCAGGTAACGGCGGCGGATGTCAACCCCTCGGGAACGGCCTTCGCGCTGCTGACTTACGGCAAGATTCTGGTATTCGGAATAGAAGAGGGCAAGATCGATTTCAGCCATCCCAGGGAGTGCATCAAGATCGGCAAATTGCAGGAAGAAGCCCTCGTCTTCCTGAACGACGACGACCTGTTGATGACCAACGAACAGGGAAAAATGTACCGCATCCGGCGGCGTTGATATTAAATTTGTGTTATGAATGGCTTTTGGTAGATAATCCCAACGACACATCTGCTAATTTCGGACTTGCATACGCTTCACTAACTCCCTTCGCATGAGTGCCGCCAAAGCCAGTCAGCCCGTCCAGAAAATCCTCGTCGTGGACGACGACGAGGACATCGTAGAATTGTTGGAATACAATTTGGAAAAAGAGGGCTATGAAGTAAAGACGGCCCCCGATGGCAAAAAGGCCCTGAAAATAGCCCGCGAGTTCCGCCCCGACCTCATCCTGCTCGACATTATGATGCCCCTGCAGGACGGCATCGAAACCGCCCGCATGATTCGCGCCGACAGCGACCTGCGCGACACTTACATTATGTTCCTGACCGCTCGTTCGGAAGAATACTCCGAAATTGCCGCCTTCGAGATTGGTGCCGACGACTACATCACCAAGCCTATCAAGCCCCGCGCCCTGGTGAGCCGCATCAATGCACTCTTCCGCCGCGAGGCTCAGAAGTCGGATCCCGGCGAGGAAATCGAAATCGCCGGGCTGTCCATCGACCGCAAGAATTACACCGTCACCCAGAGGGGCAAGTCGGTCATTCTACCCAAAAAGGAGTTCGAGTTATTGTTTTTCTTGGCCCAAAGCCCCAACAAGGTGTTCAGCCGCGAGGAACTGCTCCAAAAAATCTGGGGGGCCGACATCTACGTGCTGGAACGCACCGTGGACGTCCACATCCGCAAGCTTCGCGAAAAACTAGGCGAAGGCTTCATCAAAACTTTAAAGGGCGTGGGATATATGTTTACGGATCAGTCCGATTAGTGGAGAGTTGAGACGAGGCCGCCCCGTCTCAACTAATTTCCCCTAACACCTTCCAAACCAATTCACTTTCGTACCCCTTGCTCAGCGCGTAGCGGACGAGTTTTTGCTTGCGCTTGCGGGCGTCGGATTCGGTGCGTTCGAGGGCTGCCGCTTTTTTTTTGAGCAAATCCATTAGCGTTTCTTCGTAGGCTTGGTCGCCTATCTCGTTCATGCCCTGGTCGATGTTGTAGTCGGTCAGACCGCGCCGCGAGAGTTCCTGCTTGATGCGGCGCTTGCCCCACTTTTTTTGACGGAACTTGCTGCCCGCGTAGGTTTTAGCGAAACGCTCCTCGCTGAGGTAGTTCATCGACACAAGTTCGGCGATGAGTTCGTTGGCTTCGTCCTCCTCCCACACGCCCCACTTTTTGAGCCGCTGCCGCACCTCGTCCTGCGTGCGCTCCTGGTAGGCGCAGTAGGCGGCGGCTTTTTGGAGGAGGAGGCGATCCATTTTTTCGGTTAACGGTTAAACGGGGCGCCCCGAGGGGGTCAACGGTCAACAGCAGTTGAACCTGCCGCTTTCCAATATTTAGCAATACCTAATCAAACCGATTGCCGAAGGTGAAGGCGATGCCGGCGTGGATGGTGAGGAATCGGGCTGATTTCTCGAAGTTGAACTTGGTGTTTCCCGCCTGGTTTTTCCCCAAACCCACGTTGTAAAGCGCTTCCGCCGTAACCATCAGGCCCTGTGTGATGTCGAAGCCGACGCCCAGCTTGGGAGCCAGACCGACGTTGTATTCTTTGGAGCTGTCGTCGTAAATATTTTGCCCGTTGAATTTGAGATCGGTGATCAGGGCTGAGCGAATGATACCCGCTTCCAGGCCCACGTAAGGATGCAAATCGGTGTCGGTGATGTGATACTCGACGGTGGCCATGAGGGGCATCGTAATCGCCGTCAGTTTGCCATTGAGGCCGCCGTCGGTCTGGCCGATGGTTTCGGTGTAGGCCCGGACGCGCGCACCGACGGCCAGCTTATAGTTGAAGTAGTACTTGGCTTCCAGACCGCCGCCCCACATCCCGCTGCCTCCCCCGGCGGTCGGAATGCCGTAACCCAGGCTCATCCCGGCGCTCAACTGCGCCAGGGCGGGTATTTTTACCAATACGCTCAACAGCAGCCACCCTAAATACCACCCTGATTTCTTCATAGTTAGGCCAATCTACTTGAAGTTTGTCATTATTGTTTTTTTCAAAGAAACAACTTGCCGCCCGGTTTTCCTATTTCTAATTCTACTTGACTTTGTTAAATCAATTGTGATGCCTTCTCTTGCTCAAACCTTGCCCCAGTCCTTGTTGGGTGTCCTGCCCAGCACGTACATCAACTTGCCGCCTTTCACCAGGTCGCTATGCTTTAAGATAGGCTTGGTCAGCGGCTTGTCGTTAAGCGTGACCGATTGGATATAAACGTTTTTAGGCGAATTATTGACCGTTTCGATGGTAAACGTGTTGCCGCCGTAGTACCTCTTGTCCAGGTGAATGACGGCTTTCTGAAACAGCGGACTGCTCAAATCGTAGGCTGGGTCCCCAGCGCAGCCACCGTCCATCCCGAAAAGTCCCAGCGCCATCAGCACGAATAGAGAACTCAACTGCCCTTCGTTTTCTTCGCCCTGCAAAGATGCGCGACTGGCTGCTTTTGGGCGAAGGCGATGCTGCTGAGGGTTAGGAAGAGGAGTATGGCGAGTTTATAGATTTTCATTTTACGCAAGAGGTAATGAATGAGCTTTTGAGCGGCATGTCGTTTTCAGTTGGTCAGTCAAATATAGAATCCTCCATTGCCACCTTCAAAGTACAACATGAAATAGAGAAAGCCGCTGACACAAAGGCCAGCGGCTTCCAACATTATAAGGACGCAACTCTTACGCCAACGCCTTCTGCAAATTCTCGTCGATGGCTTCCAGGAAATCCTCCGTATTCAGGTAATTATCCTTCGTCAGGTCGCTGCCGTGGATGATGAGAGCGAGGTCCTTGGTCATCTTGCCGCTTTCTACGGTGTCGATGCAGACTTGTTCCAGCGTGTCGGCGAACTTTATGAGTTCCTGGTTGTCGTCCAGCTTACCCCGGAAGGCCAGGCCGCGCGTCCAGGCGAAGATCGAGGCGATGGGGTTGGTGGATGTCGGCTTGCCCTGCTGGTGTTGGCGGTAGTGGCGCGTCACGGTGCCGTGGGCGGCTTCGGCCTCCATCGTGCCGCCATCGGGCGTCACGAGTACCGAGGTCATCAGACCCAGCGAGCCGAAGCCCTGCGCTACCGAATCGGACTGCACGTCGCCATCGTAGTTTTTGCAGGCCCACACGAACTTGCCGCTCCATTTGAGGGCCGAGGCCACCATGTCGTCGATCAGGCGGTGTTCGTAAACGATGCCCGCTTCGGCGAATTTTTCCTTAAATTCAGCGTCGAAAATTTCTTGAAAAATATCCTTGAAACGACCGTCATACTTTTTGAGGATGGTGTTTTTGGTCGAGAGATAGACGGGCCAGCCCTTCTGCAAGCCCATGTTCATGCAGGCCCGCGCGAAGCCTTTGATGGAGTCGTCGAGGTTGTACATGCCCATCGCCACGCCGCCGCCGGGGAAGTTGAACACGTCGAACTCCATCACCTTGCCATCCTCGCCCTCGAACTTCATAGTCAGCTTGCCCTTGCCGGGCACCACAAAATCGGTGGCGCGGTACTGATCGCCGAAGGCGTGACGACCCACGATGATCGGGTCGGTCCAGGTGGTGACCAGGCGCGGTACGTTGCTCATCACGATCGGCTCGCGAAACACGGTGCCGTCCAGGATGTTACGGATCGTACCGTTAGGCGAACGCCACATCTGCTTCAGGCCGAACTCCTCCACGCGATCCTCGTCGGGCGTGATGGTGGCGCACTTGATGCCCACGCCGTACTGCTTGATGGCGTTAGCCGCATCGATGGTCACCTGATCGTCGGTTTCGTCGCGGTATTCGATGCCCAGGTCGTAGTATTTTATGTCGAGATCGAGGTAGGGAAGGATCAATTTGTCCTTGATGAATTTCCAGATGATGCGGGTCATTTCGTCGCCGTCGAGTTCGACGACCGGATTGGCAACTTTGATTTTGTTCATATAAGTAGTTTTGATTTAGGGGTAAAAACTCGATTGAAATATGGGGCAAAAGTACGAATTATTGAGTTGAGAGTTGAGAGTTGAGAGTTGAGAGTGCCGCAATGCGCGGCAGCAATAAACTAATATGCCTGATGGTCAGTAAATTAAACCATTATTTTAGATTTCAAAAAAACTGCTTAATCGGTAAGTCTATCTCCATTGATTACCTGGTCGATGATAGATTTTTATTTGTTAATTGTCCTTAGTTTCTTTCATCACCAGCACGATGCGCATTTTATCCTATATTTGTAAAGCACGACTAACAGACAATCACGCATTCTCAACTCTCAATTCTCCACTCTCCACTCAATGAGTAACCGTCGTTCCTTCCTCCGATTTTCGGCCCTGGCTTTACCTTTTCTCAAAACAAACCGGCTTTTTGCCAAAAACATTATGAATAAACCCATCGTCATCTCTACCTGGGACAGCGGACAAATCGCCAACGCTGCGGCCTGGCCCATTCTGGAAAAGGGCGGCAAAGCCCTCGACGCCGTGGAACAGGCCGGCATCGCCATCGAAAATGACATTAACTGCTGCGTCGGCCTGGGCGGCAATCCCGACCGCGACGGTCGCGTAACACTGGACGCCTCCATCATGGACGAGAAGGCCAACTGCGGCGCGGTGGCTTTTATGGAGAGGGTAAAACACCCCGTGTCGGTGGCGCGCAAAGTAATGGAACTTACGCCGCACGTGTTTTTGGTGGGAGAAGGAGCGCAGCAGTTTGCGGTGGAAAACGGCTTTAAACTGGAACCGGACGAGCTTTCGGCGGGTGCCAAAAAAGCCTACGAAAACTGGTTGAAGAAAGAGGAGTATAAACCCGTCATTAACATCGAACTGCAACAGAACAAAGGGAAGGGCAAGGAAAAAGGCCACGGCCCCTTCGCCCCGGCGCGGCTGGACGATGGTTCGTTCAACCACGACACCATGGGAACGCTGGCCCTGGACGCCAATGGCGACGTGTCGGGCATGTGCACCACCAGCGGCATGGGTTTCAAGATGCGGGGCCGCGTGGGCGACTCGCCCATCATCGGTGCCGGGCTGTTTGTGGATAACGAAGTGGGCGCGGCTACCTCCTCCGGGCAAGGCGAGGAGGTGATTCGGGTGTGCGGTACGCACCTCGTGGTGGAGTTCATGCGCTCGGGCCTATCACCTTATGAGGCTTGTAAGAAGGCCGTGGAGCGCATCATCAAACCCGATCCCGAACGCGCCAAGACCTTCCAGGTGGGTTTTATCGCCGTCAACAAGCAGGGCGAGGTTGGGGCTTACTCCATCCAGAAAGGCTTCAACTATACCGTGACAGAAAAAGGCGGAAGGCCCCAGGTGATTAACGCCAAGAGCCATTTCGCCTAAATCTTGTCAGCACTTTCACAAGTTTATTCACCCACCACGGCCTTCTCCTTCGGCGGGAACAGCAGCGACGCCACGATGCTAATCGCCAGAATCCCCACAATTACAATCAGCGAGTACAAATTGCTGAAGCCCCACTCGTGGAGTTGGTGTTCGAACAGCATCTTTAAGCCAATAAAAGTCAGCAACACGCCCAGGCCGTACTTGAGGTAGCTGAACATGTCGATGATATTGACCAAAAAGAAGAACATCGAGCGCAGCCCCATGATGGCGAACACGTTGGAAAAGAAAACGATGTAGGGGTCTTTGGTGATCGAGAAAATGGCAGGGATCGAATCCACGGCAAACACCACGTCGGTGAAGGCGATGACGATCATGACCACGAACAGCGGCGTGACGTAAAGTTTGTTGTTTTCCTTGCGGCGGACGAAAAAATGATCGACCACGTAGCGCTCGAACACGTGGAGGTACTTGGACGAAAGCCGAACGGCAGGGTGCTTCTTTACGTCGATTCCCTCCTCCTTGTCTTTGGAAAACAGAATGTTGATTCCGGTATAGACCAGGAACGCCCCGAAAATGTACAGCACCCAGCTAAACTCCTGAATCAGGGCCGAGCCGAGGAAGATAAAAAGAAATCGCAGGACGATCGAGCCTAAAATTCCCCAAACCAGCACTTTCTTGTAGTAAATCTCGCGAACCCCGAAGGAGTTGAAAATCAGGATAAACACAAAAATATTATCCACCGAAAGAGAATACTCAACCAGGTAGCCCGTGAGGTATTCCAGGGCCATATTGTTTTGGAAAACGGTCAGCGCCGAGGCGAAATCCGTGGGCAGGGTCAGGTTGGGATAATAGGTACTCTTGACGGCGGCCAGGTGTGACGGATCACTAATGTCGTGTACCCAATGCCCATAAAAACGCAGGAAAATGTAGAAACCCAGCGCTAGGGCCACCCACACGGCGCTCCATGAGGCGGCTTCCTTGAAACTGACGATATGGCTTTTCTGGCGGCTGAATGCTCCCAGGTCGAGCATCATCACCAGGATGACGAAAACGGTGAATCCGGCAAAAAATATAACTTCGCTTGACATATAATTTTCTGAGTTGCGTAGAATGAATTGGCAAATTTAGGAGAAAATAACCCAATCGGCCCCGGAATAGTTGACTAGCGACAAATACCGACGTTGTCTGATTTTCCTTTCCCGCTATTTTTATACCTAAAATCCATCAGCCCGTTAATTCCCGCTCCCCAACTTCCCCGCCGGCTGCGGCATTCCCGGCTGCACGATCTGGAAATTCTCGTCCTTCTTGGCTTTTTCCACGATGGCGCGGACGTCGGCCAGCAGTTTTTTGGCATCGTAAACGATACCGTCCTTCACGGTATATTTCACGCCGCCCACGCGCTGCACCTCGTTGTTTTCGTCGAGTTTGATGGCCCCGGTGCCGTACAGCACTTTGAGGTTGGCCAAAGGATTTTCCTCCACGATCGCGAAATCCGCCAGCTTGCCGATTTCGACCGAGCCGATCTGGTCGGCCATGCCCAGGGCTTCGGCGCCTTTGATGGTGGCGGCGCGGATGACTTCCAGCGGGTGGAAGCCCGCTTCGCGCAGTAGTTCCAGCTCGCGGATGTAGGCGAAGCCGTAGAGTTGGTAGATAAAACCTGAGTCGGAACCCGCCGTAACGCGGCCGCCTCGGTTTTTGTACTCGTTGATAAACCGCATCCACAGTTGATAGTTGCGCTTCCATTCCACTTCCTGCTCGGTACCCCAATTGTGCCAGTAAGAGCCGTGCGACACGCGGCTTGGGCCGTAGAAACGCCAGAGCGAAGGCAGCGTGTATTCGTCGTGCCACTCGGCGCGGCGGGCCAGCATCAGCTCGCGGTTGGCTTCGTAAATGTTGAAGGTCGGGTCGATGGTGAAATCCAGGGCAATGAGTTCGTCCATGACCTGATTCCACTTGTCGGAGCCAGGCTTGGCGGCTTGCTGCCACAGCTTCCCGGCTTGTTCGAAGCGGTTCTGCTCGTTGTTGTAATTGTAGTCGGCGGGGTAGTTCTGGATCGTTTTGTCCTCGAACATAGCCTCGGGCAAGCCGTACCAGTGTTCCATCGTCGTGAGTCCGGCCTTGGCGGTCGCCAGCACGTTCATGCGGGCCACTTCCAACTGCGCGTGGTGACAAGCCGAGCGGAGGCCCAGTTTTTTGTTTTCGTGCAAAGCCGCCTTGAAAATTTCCGGCTCGGCCCCGAAAAACTTGATGCCGTCGGCCCCGTTCTTGGCGTTTTGGCGTACCCATTCTCGGGCTTGCTCGGGGGTACTTATGGGTTCCTTTGCGCCCATGCCGAAGGCCGTGTAGGCCAGGATGCGCGGGGCGGTGATTTTGTTTTCCTGACTTTTCTTCTTGTGTTCCAACACCCAATCCAGGCCGTTGCCCGCCGAGGGGTCGCGGATCGTGGTGATGCCATGGGCCATCCACAATTTGAAAACGTACTCCGAAGGCGTCCCCTGCGCCTTGCCGCCGATGTGGCCGTGCATGTCGATCAGGCCCGGCATGAGGTACATGCCCGTGCAGTCGAGTTCCTTATCGCCTTTTCCGGCAGCGGGGCGGCGCTTGGGGTCGATGGGTACGCCCGGCGAGCCGACCTGATCGATGGATTTGATCCGGTTTTTCTCCACCACAATATCCACCGGGCCAATGGGCGGTGCCCCCGTGCTGTTGACGAGCGTCACGCCCCGGATAATGAGGCGGTCATATGGTCCGTCGCCCTCGGCGCGGCGCGGCGCGTCGGTGATCTGGGCTTTGGCCAGAAGAACGGAGAAAAGGCAAAGCGGAAGGAGGAGACGTTTGAGCATAAGTTTTAGGGTTGGTAGAGACGCGATGCATCGCGTCTGATTGCGCAGAACGCGTCTGAACGTTTAGAAGATGAATTACCAAATTTAGCTATTAAAGTCCGATAGGACGACTCTTTTACCGAAAAGCCTGGTGGTTCCCCAGAAGAGAAAACATTCTTAAATGTGCATTATAATGCACTTTGCAAGTTTTCTTTAATTTTATACACTAAATTCGTCCCAAAAGAGCATTATAATGCTCTTTCAAGAAATTGGAAATTTAATAAAAGCCAGACGGATTGGCCTACGCCTCACCCAGGAACAGCTGGCGGCGTTATCGGGGCGGGCGAGTTGTCCGGCAGTTGAATTTTTTCAGGAAAGACCATTCCGCTACCCGAGAGCTTGTCAGCCATTCTTTTCTCAGCGATGCTTTCAAGAAAGACTACGAGCGCTTGTACACGAGTCGGCTTGCCGCCCTGAACTACTCGTTTGAGAAGCGAATTTGAATCGGACGGACTTTACTTGAGACTTTGAGTCACACCGCACCAGAATTAATAAAACTCCGCGCCCGCCGCCGATTATGGGCGCACCGCAATACCGGGAGCCGCCCGCCACGCTCAACGGGAATTACTGGCTCGGTCCCGCGCCCTACTCGCCCTATTCGCCCGAGCGCTGCCACTTCACTTACCGCTATTTCCTGGATTACTCCGGCGGGGTTTTTCAGGATTTCTGGTGCCACATCGCCGACATCGCGTGGACGCCGTCAAGGCCCGCACCCAACCTGGAATACGCCCGGAAAATGACGATGCCCATGCATCTGGGCCTGATTTCGTGGCGGCTGGGCCGTCCGCTGCGCTGGAACGCCCGCCGCGAGAAGTTTCGCGGCGATTCGGAGGCGAATCATTTGCTCTCGCGCGAGTACCGGAAGGCGTGGGACTGGATTTAATCAGTCCGACGTCACCATGTCGTACACCTTGGCGTCTCCCCAGAGCGCAGCGCAGTTGTCCACAAATTTCAAGTGGTTGGGATGCACCTGGTAGTCGTCGTGGGCGACTTTGTCGGGGAAGATGAACGTCAGCGAGAAGTCGTAGGTGTGGTCGATGACCGCGCGGCGGGTAGTGGCGGGCGTTCCGATGTAGGCCGTTTGGATTTCGTCAATTTTCGATAGTGCTTCGAGTCCCTGGTGCAGGGCTTTGCGGGCATTGTCGTCTTCTTTATCCTTTAACCAAAAAAATACGGTATGTACGAACATGGAATAACTTTAAGTGAGTGAATCGAGGCTCATTCAAAATAAGGTGAGCCTCGCGTAAAGGTAGTTTTGTGGTTTGAACAAACAAAACCCGTATTCTTACAAAAGCAGCGATCCATGAAAAAAGCACTAATAGCGACCATTTTTATTTGTCTCGGCTTGACTCCGCCCAACCACTACCCCACCACAACCATCACCAACGGTATCGTCACCGCCACGCTGCACCTGCCCGACGCCGAGCATGGCTACTACCGAGGCACCCGCTTCGACTGGTCGGGCGTAATGCCGAACCTGGAATACAAAGGCCACCGCTACTTCGATGTTTGGAACACGCGGCCTTACACGCCCACGCTGCACGACGCCATTACGGGTCCAGTAGAGGAATTCACCGCCGTGGGTATGAACGATGTCCCCGTGGGCGGGGAGTTTTTGAAAATCGGCGTGGGCGGGCTGGTCAAACCGGACGAGGGAAATTATACTTTTGCCAAAAACTACGAGATAAAGACCCCCGGCAAGTGGACGATAAAGAAGAAAAAAGACCGCGTGGAATTCACGCACAAGATATCGGACGTAAACGGCTATGGCTACGAGTACCACAAAACAGTGAAACTGACCAAGGGAAAGCCCGAATTGGTGCTGGAACACAGCCTGAAAAACACGGGAACGAAGCCCATCGAAACCAGCACTTACAACCATAATTTCTTCGTCATCGATGGCGAACCGACTGGGCCGAATATCGAGACTACCTTTCCATTTGAGGCCAGCGCCGAAGGAAAAGGTTTCGGCACGATCGCCGAAATGAAGGGCAAGCAACTGGTTTACAACCGCAAGCTGGAAGAAAAAGAAAATATCTTCACCAGCGGGGTGCAGGGCTTCGGCCCCACGGCGGACGACTACCGCATTCACATCAAAAACCGCAAATCCGGCGCGGGCGTCAGGATCGATGGCGACCGTCCTTTGGAGAAAATGGTCTTCTGGGCCTGCAACACCACCTCTTGCCCCGAACCCTACATCAAACTTTCCGTCAAGCCCGGCGAAACAGTCCGCTGGAATATCCGTTATGCGTTTGAAGTAGAGCCGGGGGGGGATGTGGATTGGCGCACCTACGGCGGCGATCCGTCGGGCAGCCGCTATTCGGAACTTTCGCAAATCGACTTGCAGAATGTCAAGAATCTGCAACCCGTCTGGACGTTCGATACGGGCGAGAATAAGCCCGACGACCCCAAGAAAATGAGCATGCAGTGCCAGCCCATCGTCATTGGCGGCGTTCTGTACGGCGTCACGCCGCTTCTGAAGGTCTTCGCCGCCAACGCCGCCACCGGAAAAGAAATCTGGAAATTTGACCCGCAGCCCCTTTCCGGCAATCGTCCCGTTTATCATCCGACGCGCGGGATTGTCTTTTGGGAAAATGGCAACGACAAGCGCATCCTGCATTCGGTAGGTAATTGGCTGTACGCCATCGACGCCAGGACCGGGCAACTTGTGGAGGGTTTTGGTGAAAAAGGAATGATTGATTTGCACGAGGGCCTGGGCGACGAAAAAACGCTGGGCTACGATGTTAACCAGTACACGATCCGCTCCACGACGCCAGGAGTTATTTATAAAGACCTGATTATCATGGGTTCGTCCACCTCAGAAGGTGGGGATGCCCTGCCGGGCCACATCCGGGCGTTCGACGTCAGGACGGGCCAATTGGCGTGGGTGTTCCGCACCATCCCACTGCCCGGCGAGTACGGCTACGAAACTTGGGAAAAGGACTCGTACAAAAAGCTCGGCGGGGCCAACTGCTGGGCGGGTATGGTCGTGGACGAAAAACGCGGCCTGGTGTTCATGGGGACGGGGTCGCCCTCGGTGGATTTTTACGGCGGCGCCCGCAAAGGCAGCAACCTCTTCGCCAACTGCGTCATCGCCCTCGACGCCAAAACGGGCCAGCGCAAGTGGCATTTCCAGACCGTTCACCACGATATGTGGGATCGCGACATCCCCTGTCCGCCCAACCTGATTACGGTAAAACATAAAGGAAAAATGGTGGACGCCGTGGCCCAGGCCACCAAAGACGGGCTGATTTTCGTCTTTAACCGCGACACGGGCGAGCCGCTTTTTCCGGTGCAGGAAGTACCCGAACCCGA
>JBBSKK010000006.1:0-21195 GCA_038256395.1 Cytophagales bacterium
GATGTTGGTAGGCGGGATTTTTTGCGGCATTCTGTTTTTCCACGGCATCGGGTATCTGATGGCCCCGGCCACGCTCCTATTTTACGGCCTGGCACTCATCAATGCCAGCAAATATGCCTTCTCGGACCTTCGCTCTCTGGGAATTTTTGAGGTGGCCTTAGGATTGGTCAGCAGCTTTAAGGTGGAATACGGGCTATTGGCCTGGACACTAGGGTTTGGCGTGCTGCACGTCTTCTACGGAAGCGTGATTTATTACAAATACGAAAAATATAACGATTGAGTAATTCTGATCCCGTTCAAAATCAGCATATTGACAAAGAAATCCACAACATGGAACACGCCATAGACTATCTCAAAAATATCAACAAAGCATTCGAGAGCCGCGCGCGGCTAGGGATTATGTCGGTCTTGATGGTAGAGGAAGAAGTTGACTTTTCGTTTCTCAAAGAAACCCTCCAACTCACCGATGGAAACCTTTCCAGCCACTTGCGTGCCTTAGAAGAAGCTAGCTACCTGCAAGTAGAAAAGCAGTTTATCGGTCGCCGACCCAATACGCGTTACATCGCTACGCCCGAAGGCAGGAATGCTTTTAAAAGTCACCTCGATGCGTTAGAGCGATTGATTCAGGATAACAAAGCGACATAATTTTTTTGCCTTTTAACTTTGAAAAACAGAGTACTTTGAATTACAACAAACCAAAAACAAACCTTTCCCATGAAAAACGAGATTCTCTCTAACCTAGACAGTCCCTTCATCCTCGAAAAAATGTACCAAAACGATAAGCCCGCCTTCCGGCGGGAATTCAACGCGCTCTATCCCGAACTTACAGACAATCGCCTGGCCGATTTCTGGCACGAACGGTTGAACTACGCGGCCGAAAAAACCTTTTCGGTCAATCGAGCCGAAACAATATTTGTCATCGTGGCGACACTAATTGCGGGCATCGGGGCCAAGTTACCGGAGATTTTCTCCATCGACGAGGAGTTCTTCTATCCAAGAAATATTGGGTTTTTGGTGTTTCCCTTCCTGGCCGCCTATTTCGCTTGGAAAAATGAGCTTTCGGGCAAAAAAATTGCACTCCTGGCGGGCGTCATGGTGCTGGGGATTCTTTTTATCAATCTTTTGCCCGGCGCACTAAATGTCAACGTCCGCCCGAGCGACACCCTGCTGCTGTCCTGCATTCATCTGCTCTTGTTTTTGTGGGCCGCGACTGGTTTTGCTTTCATAGGGGGGCAGACCAGGAGTTTCAAAAAGCGGCTGGGGTACCTGAGCTATAATGGCGACCTGCTGGTGATGTCGGCCCTGCTACTGATTTCGGGCGGTATTCTGACGGCTATTACCATCGGGCTTTTTTCTCTTATCGGTTACGACATTGCGGAGTTCTATTCTCAATATATCGTCGTTTTTGGCCTTCCGGCGGTGCCGATCGTGGGAACGGCCCTGACGCAGAACATTCCGGAACTAGTGCAAAAAGTGTCGCCCATCATCGCCCGCATTTTCAGCCCGCTGGTGCTTGTTACGTTGCTGATTTATTTGGGGGCAATCGTTTTTTCGGGCAAAGACCCCTACAACGACCGGGAATTCCTGTTGATTTTCAACATTTTGCTGATTGGCGTGATGGCGCTCATCTTCTTTTCGGTGGCCGAGCGGGCCAAAACTTCCACCCATCGCTACGAAATCATGGTGCTGTTTCTGCTGTCGGCCGTAACGATTCTGGTCAACGGCATCGCCTTGTCGGCCATCGTGTTCCGCATCTCGGAATGGGGCTTCACACCCAACCGGACCGCCGTGCTGGGAGCGAACATCCTGATCCTGACCAACCTGCTGCTGGTTACCGGAAAGCTGGTAAAAGTCCTAACCCGCGACGCCGACCTGACCGAAGTGGGCAAGTCCATCTCTGCCTTCCTGCCCATTTACTGGGGCTGGACGGCGGTGGTGACGTTTGTGTTTCCGTTTATTTTTGGGTTTAAGTAGGGAAGCGCGGCGTTTGCCTAGCCACAAGTTTCAAACTTACGGCAGCGGGGGTAGCAGTGGAGCAGCAAAGTACTACGGCACTATATTTTTAAAGACCGTCTGGTCAGCAAACCCATTGGCATTCCAGACAAGTTTCTTCAAACACAAACCGAATTTCTCATGAATGATCCCTACGACCTTAACCGCTTCCTGGTGGCTCAGGAAAACGAATACGAGATTGCCCTGCGCGAAATCCGAAACGGCCGCAAGCAAAGCCACTGGATGTGGTTTATTTTTCCCCAAATCGCCGGTTTGGGCCGGACCGAAACCTCGAAAACCTACGCCATCAAGTGCCGGGAAGAAGCCGTAGCGTACCTGGAACACTCCACGCTGGGCGAGCGGCTGCGGGAAGCATCCGAAGCAGTACTTTCAATCCAAGACAAATCCGCCGCCGAGATTTTCGGCACACCGGATGACCTAAAGCTGCGATCCAGCATGACGCTTTTCAAATCCGTCAGTACCGACAACGATGTTTTCTTACAAGTCCTCGACCAATACTACCAAGGCGAAGAAGACCCGCAGACTTTCCGGATTTTGAGTAAGATGTAGGGGGAGGATTGCCAGTCTGCGGCTGACAGCAATCACGGCAACGCAAACGCCACATAGCTATCCCCTGGCTTCGTCCCCAGCTTCGTCCCCCCGCAAGCGATGACGACATACTGCTTTCCGCCCGCCTCGTACACCGAAGGCGTGGCAAAACCAGCGGCGGGGAGTTCGGTTTGGAAAAGAAGTTTGCCCGTGCGCTTGTCGAAGGCGCGGAACATACCGTCTTTGGTGGCGGCGATGAACAGTACGCCCCCGGCGGTCACGACCGGGCCACCGTAGTTTTCGGTGCCCGTCGGCGGGATGCCCTTCGCGGTGAGTTCCTTGAATTCGCCGAGGACAATTTTCCATTCGTACTCTCCCGTGTTCAGGTTCAGGGCGCTGAGTTGGCCCCAGGGCGGGCTGATGGCCGGGTAGCCGTCTTCGGTCAGGAACTTGTCGTAGCCCTTCATCTTGAAAGGCAGCGGGAACAGGGTCGCTTTTTTGGAATAGGGGTCCACTTCCTTTTTTTCTTCATTGAACAAAAACGCCAGCAGGGCGCTGCGCTCCTCGTCTTTCAGGTACGAGAAGCCGGGCATCATTCCCTTGCCGTTCTTCACGATGGTACTTACAAAAGCGTGGTCGCGGCGGGTTCCGACGTCCGTCAGCGCGGGGTAGCCGCTGGCGGGATTGCCCTGGCGCTCGGTGCCGTGGCAGCCCACGCAGTTGATTTTGTATATTTTTTGGCCGGGCGTGAGTCCGGCGAGGTCGTCGGCTTTGGGCGTAGGCAGCATTTTCATTTCCCAGGCCATTTCGTTGGAATTGATGAACAGCAGCCCCGTTTCGGCGTCGTAGGCGGGGCCGCCCCACTCGCCGCCGCCGTCGAAGCCGGGGAAAATAAGGGTGCCTTCCTGGCTCGGTAGCTCGAACTGGTCTTTGTGCCGTAACTTGGCGAGTCGGGCCAAGAGTTGATCCTTGTCCTTCGCATAGGGATTAACGTCATTGTCGCCGATGGTTTGCCGGGAGAAGGGCGCGGGCCGCAGCGGCACGGGCTGCGTGGCCCAGGGCTTTTCACCCGGCAGTGCGTTGGTCGGCACGGGCCGTTCTTTTATGGGAAACAACGATTTTCCCGTCACGCGATCAAAGACGAACACGAAGCCCGACTTGGTAATCTGGGCCACGGCGTCGATGAGTTTGCCGTCGCGACGCACCTGCACGAGGGTCGGCGGGGAGGGCAGGTCGCGGTCCCACACATCGTGGTGGACAAACTGGAAATGCCATTTCCGCTTCCCCGTGGCGGCGTCCAGGGCCAGAAGACAGTTGGCGTACAGGTTCTGGCCGGGTCGGTTACCACCGTAAAAATCGTAGCCCGCCGAACCCGTCGGCACGTACAGAATGCCACGCTCTCGGTCCACAGCCATGCCCGCCCAGTTGTTGGCCGCGCCCACGTCGGTGTTTTTCCAGTTATCCTTGCCCCAGGTTTCATAGCCCGCCTCGCCGGGATGCGGAATGGTGCGGAACGTCCAGGCCAGTTTTCCGGTGCGGACGTTGAAGGCCCGCACGTGGCCCGGCGCGGCGTCCGGCCCTTCGGAAAGGCGCACGGGCATCACAATCAGGTCTTTGTAAATCGTACCCGGCGTGTTGGAGCAAATGAACTTGTTCTGGGCGATTTCGGGCAGTCCCAGCCGCAGACTCACTCGGCCGCTGTCGCCGAAAGTCGTGACCATTTTGCCCGTTTGGGCGTTTAACGCGTAGAGCCACGGCCCGGCAGTATAGAGGATGCGCTTATCGTCGCCGTCGGCCCAGTAGGTAACACCCCGGCTGGTATTGTACCATTGCGGGTCGCGCGAGTCGGCAAAGCGCCAGAGTTGCTGGCCCGTGGCGGCGTCCAGCGCGAAGGCTTGCACCGAGGCCGTGGTGGCGTACAGGATGCCATCGACAACGATGGGATTGCACTGGATTTGCCCCGAAGTATCCTTAGTGTGGTACTCCCAGGCTATTTCCAGGTTCTTGACGTTCTCGATATTTATTTGCTTCAGGGGCGAAAAATGCGCCCGGTCAGGACCGCCCAGATATTCGCGCCATTCGGAAGTGGCGAGGGAAGGGTTTTGGACAAAATTAAACAGCAGCAAGCCACCTGCCAGGGCAGCCGCAATGGAAAGCAGAATTTTGATTTTCATAAAAAAACGAGGATTTTACCTTTTTGAATAAAGGAAAATCCTCGCTCGAATTACTTGATAGACCTGGCTAAGCCTGGTCTCAGAACCAGCCCGCGCCCAGACTGCGGAACGGCCATGGAATGGCAACGACGATCAGCACCAGCCCCAAACCGTAATAAAAAAGAATGGTGCGGTGTTTGTTTCCTCCCTCCGCTTTCCGCGAGCGAACGCGGCCAATCGTGATAAGGATAATGGCGATCAGCATCATCGCCATATGCTCCACTGTAAAAAAGCGATACAGCTTTTCGCCCATCATGCTGAAATCGACTTTGGGGCTGATAAAATACAGCACCAAACCGAGCAGCAACTGAATGTGGCACGAAATTAATGCGTAGGTATAAATCTTGCTGTCGCCGGATTCGTTGTTTTGCCATTTGGGAATGGCGATGCCGACAGCGGCAATCAGCAGCGCCAGCACCACGTAACGGAGTCCCGAGTGCGCGTGGACAAGTGCGTTCATAGTTTTTTAGGGGTTTTGAGTGGGAAAGGGGGCAAAGGTACCCTTCGGGAGTTTAAAGTTTAGAGTTTAAAGTTTAAAATCTTGGAGAGTCTTCATTTGGCGCGGAAAATTGGTGACGTTTCCTTATATTACCATTTTGCGATATGAACTAAAAAAAGATTATAGCCTACAGCCACCGAGCCATGATTCTTTACAACACCACCTACAACATCAGCCGCCTGGCGGAGAAAGACTGGCTCGACTGGATGAAAACTGAGCAGGTTCCCGCCATGATGGCGACCGGGCTGCCGACTGAACAAAAAATGCTGCGGCTACTGACCGAAATCGAGAACGAAGGCGTGACCTATTCCGTGCAGTTTTCTTTCCGCACCATGGAGGACTACCTGGCGTATCAGACCGAACACCAGGCCGATTTTTATCAACGCCACCACGCCCGCTACAAAGAGCGCTACGTGTCGTTCAGGACGCTTTTGGAGGAGATTTAACAAAATGATAAACTTCTTGTTTTGAATTTTTCACAAAAAATACACCCCATGCGCTTGACTTTGCGCCGGAAATTGCCTTGATTGATTGCCCGATACGACGGGAGGATTTTTGTTTCACTTAAACTTATGTGCTTATGAAATTGCAGATGCAAGCCATCCACTTCGACGCCGACCAGAGTTTGTTGGCGTTTATCCAGCAAAAAATGGATAAACTCGATACGTTTTACGACCGTATCACGAGTGGGGAAGTATTCCTCAAACTGGACGGAAACGAGACAAGCAAAGTCCATACTAAGCTGCTCGAAGTGAAATTGTACGTGCCGGGAGGCACCATGTTCGTGAAAGAGCAGGGTTCCACGTTTGAAGAGGCCACCGATTTGGCGGTCGAAACACTAAAAATTCAGGTTAAGAAATTCAAAAATAAACGCCGCGAAGGCCGCGCCCCCAAAGTGACTGATGTTGCGGCCGTGGTGGAAGAGGAAAGCGAGATAGAGGAAATGTAGCCGTTTGCTAGGCCACAAAAAAGCGGAATCTCCTTTCGGGGATTCCGCTTTTTTGTGTTTCAAACATTTAAAGTGACTGAATGGGACGATTTGTACTAAACCTTGTTTGTGCGGGTAGGCGTGCGGTTTCTCCGTCAGAATATGTATCAAGCATTTTACAAAAAAACTTATTTACGACTGTGTTTGATAGCTTTACCGCTAACTGATAAAGAAGGGAAGACAATAAAGCCCAATAACTTTCAAGCTAAGCCTCATGCGACCCATTCTGATTCTGGGAGGAATTATCCTGGCCCTTATCCTGGTTTACTTCATTCTGGCGGCGCAGTTCGAGAGTTTTATCGATCCGTTCATCATTATGCTCACAGTCCCGCTGGCCATTGGCGGGGCTGTGTTCTCGCTTTGGTTTTTTAACCAAACGCTGAACATTTTCAGCCAAATCGGCATGATTATGCTCATCGGGCTGGTGACCAAAAACGGTATCCTGATCGTGGAATTCGCCAACCAGCTACGCGAAAAAGGCATGAGCAAGATGGAAGCCGCGCAACAAGCCGCTGTGCTGAGCTTTCGCCCAATCTTAATGACTAGCCTGGCCACGGTGCTGGGCGCAATGCCGATTGCCCTCGCCCTGGGCTCGGCGGGCCGCAGCCGAATGTAGATGGGCATCGTCATCATGGGCGGACTGCTATTCTCGCTTATTCTGACGCTTTACGTCATTCCGGCGATGTACACTTTCCTCTCGCGCCCCAAGAACTTCGAGCGGATGAAGAACATCGAGCGCATTGCGCACGAGGCCGAAACGGCCGAATGGGCTTGACATTCAGCCGCCAAGATTCTGGCAGACAAATTATCTTCCAATCCGGGTTTTACTCTGGTTTCTTTCTTCTATTTTGGGAGAATAGGCTGTTTTGTAGATGTATAGTCTAATTTTTTTCACCAAACCCCAATTATCATCTACAATTCTTCCAAAAAAGAGTTTTAACCAGTATTTTTGTACTTTATAAAGATTGCAAACCAAAAAACCAAATATGTCAACGACAACCGAAACTACCTACGTACCTTACAAGGTAAAAGACATTGACCTGGCCGAATGGGGCCGGAAGGAAATCTCCCTGGCCGAAGCCGAAATGCCCGGTCTTATGAAAATAAGGGAAGAATACGGCCCCGCGCAGCCGCTGAAAGGCGCGCGCATTGCGGGCTGTCTGCACATGACCATCCAAACCGCCGTTTTGATCGAGACGCTCACCGCGCTCGGTGCCGACGTGACCTGGTCATCCTGCAATATTTTCTCGACGCAGGATCACGCCGCTGCGGCCATTGCGGCCACGGGCGTTCCGGTTTATGCCTGGAAAGGGATGAACGAGGAGGAATTCAACTGGTGCATCGAGCAAACGCTGTTCTTCGGTGAGGAGCGTCAGCCGCTGAACCTGATTCTGGACGATGGCGGCGACCTGACCAACATGGTCTTCGACGACTATCCCGAACTGATTGCCGGCATCAAAGGACTTTCGGAAGAAACTACGACGGGGGTTCACCGCCTGTACGAGCGCATGAAGAAAGGTACCTTGCACCTGCCCGCCATCAACGTCAACGATTCAGTGACGAAGTCGAAATTCGACAACAAGTACGGCTGCCGCGAGTCGCTCGTGGACGCCATCCGCCGCGCCACCGACCTGATGATGGCCGGAAAAGTGGCTGTCGTAGCCGGTTACGGTGACGTAGGAAAAGGCTCCGCTGAATCGCTGCGTGGTGTAGGCGTGCGTGTATTAGTGACCGAAATCGACCCAATCTGTGCGCTGCAAGCCGCTATGGACGGTTTCGAGGTCGTAACGATGGACGAGGCCGCCGAGCGCGCCAATATCTTCGTGACCGCCACCGGAAACTTCAACATCATTACCGAGCGCCACTTCCGCAACATGCGCGACAAGGCGATCGTCTGCAACATCGGCCACTTCGACAACGAGATCGACATGGCGTGGCTGAACAAAACCTACGGCAGCACCAAGTCGCAAATCAAGCCGCAGGTGGACATGTACACTATCGACGGCAAGGATATTATCGTGCTGGCCGAAGGCCGCCTGGTGAACCTGGGCTGCGCCATGGGCCACCCGTCGTTCGTGATGTCCTGCTCATTTGCCAACCAAACGCTGGCACAAATCGAGCTTTGGAACAACACCGATCAGTACGAAAACAAGGTGTACGTTCTGCCCAAGGTACTGGACGAGAAGGTCGCCAAATTGCACCTCGAACACGTCGGCGCAAAGCTGGATTCCCTGACTCCCGAGCAAGCCGAGTACATCGGCGTGACGTACGAAGGGCCGTTCAAGCCGGAGTCGTATCGGTATTAATTGAGTTTAAAAGTTTAAGGTTGAAATGTTTAATAGTTCCTTGGATAGACTTTAAAATTAAACATTTCAACAAACAAAACAGCCCCGCCCGGAAAACTTTCCGGGCGGGGCTGTTTTGCTAACCTTAGACTCACACGCTCTTTCAAGGTATTTTCTCAAACACGAACAAATCCACCGCCCGCCATTCGCCGTCCTTCTGGTTGGCCCGCCGGATAACAAGCTGCGTGGGCGACCGCCGCTCATAAATAATCCTTACTGAGGCGTCGTCTTTTTCAAACAGGGCCTCGTTCTTTTTTGCCGTGAGAAAGTTGTAGTGGTCGTGCTGATCTTTTTCTTCCAGACCGATCATACCCGGCTTAAAATGCTTCACCATCGCTACGGGTCCGTTGTCGGTCTGCTCGAAGACGAACAGCTCGTACATCGTGGGCTTGTCGTTCTTCATCATGCGAATGTATCCGACAATGTTTTCCGCCACCGGGGCGGTCCAGGATGCCTCGATGGGGCCGCCGTTGAAGGTGCCGAGCCAATGCCCTTCGAGGAAACTGAGGTCTTCGAGGGTGCCTTTTTGAGCCTGGGCGGGGATGGTAAAGAGGAAGGCAACGGCTAAGGTGAGGCCGATTGAGAACTTCGAGTGTGAGATTTTCATGTTATTTATGGGAGTTTTTCTGGATAGAAGGCTGCGTGGGGATTTCTTTACCTATCTGTTGTATTTCAGACTTTCCAGATTTGTCAACTTTTGACGTGGGCGGCCTCTTACGATTTGTGGGAAGTGTCATAAATGGTTGATCAGGCTGCGACAGAGTCGCCGTGTTTTCCTGTTTTGAAGTAGTGTTCGTTGATGTATATGCCCATCACATTGTCGTGAATCCGCTCGTTTTTGGAAAAACATATCGTCCTTCGGCCGGGCCGTGGCTTTTTCTTTCTGCGCCTACCTGTTTACCTTTGTTGAACAGCCGGCGGAAACGCGAAGCATTTAAACAATCTATCGATCTTCGCGTTTTTGCGGCTAACAGCAGTTTCCAAAAATTTATTATTATAAACAAATCACTATAAAGATCAAACATGGCAAATAGCAATGGTTCAGGCAATCCCGACAACCACGTAGCCTGGGAAGTGAACGACGATACCCCCAAGTGTCCTTTTACGAGTGGTGCCATGAACAAAACCGCCGGTGGCGGTACCAGAAACCGCGATTGGTGGCCCAATCAATTGAAATTGAATATTCTGCGTCAGAATTCTGCGCTGTCCGATCCAATGGACAAAGACTTCAACTACGCCGAGGAATTCAAAAGCCTGGATTTGGCGGCTGTCAAGCAGGACATCTACGACCTGATGACCACGTCGCAGGACTGGTGGCCCGCCGACTACGGCCACTACGGCCCATTCTTCATCCGCATGGCCTGGCACAGCGCGGGTACCTACCGCATCGCCGACGGTCGGGGCGGCGGCTTGTCCGGCACCCAGCGCTTCGCGCCGCTCAATAGCTGGCCCGATAACGCCAACCTCGACAAAGCGCGCCTGCTGCTTTGGCCCGTCAAACAAAAATATGGCCGGAAGCTTTCTTGGGCCGACCTGATGGTACTCACCGGCAACTGCGCCCTCGAGTCGATGGGCTTGAAGACGTTCGGTTTCGGCGGCGGACGGGCGGATGTGTGGGAACCCGAAGAAGATGTGTACTGGGGCGCAGAAGACCAGTGGATGGGCGATCAGGAACGCTACGCCGGCAACAACGGCCAGCGTACGCTCGAAAACCCATTGGCGGCTTCCCACATGGGACTTATTTACGTAAACCCGGAAGGCCCAAAGGGTCAGCCCGATCCGCTGGGCGCTGCCTATGACATCCGCGAAACCTTCGGTCGCATGGCTATGAACGATGAGGAAACCGTCGCGCTCATTGCGGGCGGCCACACCTTCGGCAAAACCCACGGTGCCGCCGACCCGGTCAAATACGTGGGTTCGGAACCCGCCGGGGCGAGCATCGAGGAAATGAGCATGGGCTGGAAAAACACCCACGGTAGCGGCTCTGCGGGCGACACCATTACCAGCGGCCTCGAGGGGGCCTGGACTACCACGCCTGCGCAGTGGAGCAACGACTACTTCGACCACCTGTTTGGCTTCGAATGGGAGCTGACCAAAAGCCCCGCCGGCGCCTACCAGTGGAAGCCAAAGGACGATGGTGGTGCCGGCACCGTCCCCGACGCGCACGATCCGGCCAAGCGTCACGCGCCCTTTATGCTCACGACGGACATCGCCCTGCGCGTCGATCCTGCCTACGAGAAAATTTCTCGGCGCTTTCACGAAAACCCGGACGAGTTCGCTGATGCCTTTGCCCGCGCCTGGTTCAAACTCTTGCACCGCGACATGGGCCCCAAGGCTTGTTACCTTGGCCCGGAAGTACCTGAGGAAGAACTCATATGGCAAGACCCGATTCCCGCTGCTGACTACGAGCAGGTCAATGAACGGGATATTGCGACTTTGAAAGGCAAAATCCTCGACTCCAGTCTGTCAGTGTCGCAACTGGTATCGACCGCCTGGGCGTCGGCCTCGACGTTCCGTGGTTCCGACCGGCGCGGCGGCGCCAACGGGGCGCGCATTCGCCTGGCCCCGCAGAAAGACTGGGAGGTCAATAACCCGGAGCAACTGGCGAACGTTCTTGAAAAACTCGAAGGTATTCAGAAGGAATTCAACGACGCGCAGTCGGACGGCAAAATAGTTTCGCTGGCCGACCTGATCGTGCTGGGCGGATCGGTCGGTATCGAAAAGGCAGCCAAGAACGCGGGCCACGACATAACGGTGCCTTTCACGCTGGGACGGACCGACGCCTCAGCCGAGCAAACTGACGTGGCATCGTTCCGAGCGCTCGAACCAGCCGCCGACGGCTTCCGCAACTACCTCAAGAGCCACCACAAGGCCGCCGCCGAAGATATGCTGGTGGACAAAGCACAACTGCTAACCCTGACCGCGCCCGAAATGACGGTACTCGTGGGTGGGATGCGGATGCTGGGGAACAACTTCGGCAACAACAAGCACGGCGTCTTCACCGATCGTCCCGAGACGCTTACTAACGATTTCTTCGTCAATCTGCTCGACATGGGTACCACCTGGCGGGCGACTTCCGACGCGCAGAATGTGTTCGTGGGCAGCGACCGCGCCACGGGTGAACCCAAGTGGACGGGTAGCCGCGTCGATCTGATCTTCGGTTCCAATTCTGAACTTCGCGCCCTGGCGGAGGTGTACGCCTGCGCCGACGCGCAGGAGAAGTTCGTCAAGGACTTCGTAGCGGCCTGGACGAAGGTGATGAATCTGGATCGCTTCGATTTGGCTTGATTCCCGCGCCTTGTGGCGTAATTGTTTAAGGCGGAGAGGTGGTTCGGCAACGAACCACCTCTTTTTGTAATGCCTTTGTTCGACCACCTCCACCTATCTTCTCAACCCCGGAACATACCCGAACCGGACTCACGAAAACCTTTGAGGTAACCCGAGAGGTTTTGTACTACCTTGTGCCTTAATTCGTTTGAAGTGGCAACGCCAGAGCAAAGGGTTGATCCGGCAGCAACAACTTATCTTTTTCGTGAAAAAACTGATTTCTACCCTGGCGTTCGGGTTGGCACTCTTCCACCTGCCAGCCGTCGGGCAAGCCATCGTTTATGATATTCTACTTGCTGGGAGATCCGTGGGTGAGCTGACGATTTCGCCTTCCCATTCGGGCGACGGCGGTGATCATCTGCGGGTGAGGGGTGCCATCGACACTTTCCTGTACGACGTGGTGTACGTTAGTGAAAATAAGTTTGAAAACGGCGTGTTGAAAGCCTCAATGTCGAGTCAGGAAGTTAATGGAAAGCTGAAGGAGAAAACCAATACCGTCAAGACCGCCGACCGCTACCGGGTGACCTTTGCCGAAGGCCAATCCGCCGCCAAAGAAACCACCAGGATATCCCATCCCATCAATCACACCGTGACCAGCCTCTACTACCGGGAACCCCTAAACATGAAAAAAATCTATTCCGATCGCTACGGGGCGATGTGCGCGGTGCAGCGAGTAGATGCCGGAGCCTACGATGTGGTGATGCCCGATGGAAAAAAGACCCGCTACACCTACGCCGAGGGACAATGCCGGGAAGTCAAAACCCAGATCGCGGGCCTCAACCTGATATTTCGGATCCAGCCGGGTAGTGTAGCGAGGTAACAGCACTACGCCGAAGGTAAGCTATTTTATTTTTATTAGGCGGTCCCCTTGTAGATGCCACGTTGGTCAATTATCTGTAAAAGTGTGTCAAGACGAATAATGGGAATGCCGTTAAGCGGGGCTGGCCTTCCGGCGGCCTTTCATTTTTTGTACGCAGTCTCCCTTCGAAAGACATACGCACAACCTTTGGGTTTGCCGTTTAGGAAAAAACCAAGAAGCATTGCAGAACACGAGTGCTTGGGGTAAATTTATTCCGATAAAAATATCCTAAGGGGGAAGCAGGTCAACCCTAAACGCACAACTGAATGCGAATTCAGCTCCCGATTCAGCTACCTGCCTCCCTCACTCAAATCAAAAGCCATTTAGCTATCGGCGGCGCGGAACACTACGGCAAACTAGGCGACAACCTTAGTTTTTCACACCTTTTTCCTAACAGATATGGGGAAATATCTCAATTGTGGTGAATCATTTTTGAGAGTCGCTTCCATTTTATGTTTTTTTTGACTTGCAGGTTAAAGATAGGCATTTTTCTATTTTCTCGCAGTCTTCCGCTATGCGCCGTTAGTCCCGCTAACCACGATCTGTGATCGGGTCGGTCCACCGCGCGACGGTCGGCCGCAGACGTTGCATCACCTTGCGTTTGCAACGCGATCCGAGAAATATGCTTCCGAAGAAAAAATTTTGACTTTGAAGGATGGTGCTGGTAAAGCACTACTCCGAACTACTGAGGGCAGAAGTCGAACGGGTTGTGGAAGAGAAAGGCTACACGTCGGAGGCTTTTGACCGGATGTTCAATGAGGGTAGTAATGCATACCAATTTGTCTGCTGGCTTCGGTTCCGCACAAAGTTGATTTCAAGACAAATACCGAACTCATATTTTCTGAGGAATTTCAAAGCACGGTCTATTTCATTTTCTTTCAGCCAATCGCTTGCGAATACGGCTGAGTGATTCGGGTTTTATGCCAATGTAGCTCGCAATCTGGTACTGAGGTGCTGATTGGAGCACCTCCGGCTTATTCCGCCGCAACTCCTGGTATCGCTCTTCGGGTGAGGAGTTGAGGTAGCGAAAAAGCGTCAACAGTTCATCGCTATGATCACATTGCCCCGTTTTTGCCCTGACAGCATGTATTCAAAAGCTTCGCCGATGTGAGCCAATGAGTAAATTCGGTCGATGAGAGGCTCGTATTGTCCCTGCTCGATGAGTCTCTTGATAACGGGTATGCTATTTTTGGGGCTACCCGGAAAGGGAAAAGCTACTCGTTTACCTTTTTTGAGTAACCCGATTATCGACAAAGGGATATTCTCACCGTTTGGCCCCAGTTCAGACGATATATAGATCCCGCTTGGGTTCAGCAAATGTTTACAAGCCCCGAAAGAGCTTTTGCCCACGGCATCGAATACGAAATCAAACGGGTCGGTCTGCCGGGTGAAGTCTTCTTTCAGGTAATCTATCATGCGTTCCGCTGGCAAATGCTTCACTTTGTCGTAGCTATCCGTCGGATACGTAAACGTTACTTTTGCTCCCCTGTATAGCAGCAGTTGAACCGCCGCATTACCGATGGCTCCGGTCGCGCCGTTTACCAGCACTTTGTCGCCCGGTTTGATTTTTGCGATTTCCAGGAAATAATAGGCGTAGTGCGCGCCTTCGAGCGAGGCCACCGCTGTTTCGTGGCTTATGTTAGCGGGTTTATGGGAAATTGGTGTATCGACCGCAATGCAAACGTACTCGGCGTGGGTGCCAAGGCCGTGATCCAGAAAACCATACACTTCGTCGCCGATTTCATAGTTGGCGACGGCATTGCCTTTATCGACCACTACGCCCGAAAAATCGGTCCCGGTCGCCCGGAAACGAGGTTTGGGAAAACCCGCAAAAAAGCGGAATATGAACGGTTTACCAAGTAGGACGCCCTCATCGGTGCGGTTTACGGTGGTGGCTTTTACTTTTACCAATACCTCTGCTGCCCTGGGTTGCGGAATCGGAACTTCGCGGATTTCAAGGGAATCGGTACCGCCGTAGTTTTTGCGAAAAGTTGTTTTCATAGTCGTGTTTTTGGCGAAGAACGACATCTGGGGCCTAAACAAAATTGACTTTGGTTAAGAAATCATCGACTTTTATCCAATATTTTTTCTCAGCAACACCTATTGGTTCTTCTCCAAGCTGATACTAACCGACAACTCTATTCACGGGTAGTACGGCCAACACCGTCTTAAATCACCTGCCAAACCCCGTACCCGCTCACGACCAAAATTGAGACAATGCTCAGCCAGAAAAACACATCATACCCCCGCGAGGGCGTCAGCGACTCGGGCAGTTCGCGGTAGCGGTACACCCACGCCACCCACACGATCAAAAGCAACAGAACCGAAGTAGCCACGCCTCCCAGAAGTACCATCATCACCGGTGACTGGAAGAACAGGAAGAACACGCACCAGGCAAAGGGAAAGATCCAGGAAAAAATAGCGATGGAACGGCGTCGTTCCGCCACCGTCCCAAACGGCAGCCAGCCCAACTGCCCGAAGGCGTCACCCCACACCCGCGCCCAACTCGCCGTGGCCGTGAAGAGCGTGGAGTACAAAGCCGTGAAGGCTCCCACCAGAAACAGCGTTTCGGCCCAGGGGCCGAGGGTTTCGGTAAAGATGCGCGACAGCACGCCGATCATCCGGTAGCCTTCGGGTACCTCGCCGCTGCGGTGCAGCACCGCCGCACCCAGCAAATAAAAGGCCGCCGTGACAACGGTATAGACGACCATCGACAGCAGGGCGTCGAGGTACATGACGTCGATCCAGCCCTTGGCGCGGGCGGCCCAGGCGGGGCTGCCGTCGTTGGGCCCAGCGTAAGCCGCGTAGCCTTTTTCGATGCACCAATAGTTGTAGTACATGATTTCGTCGCCGCCCACGCCCGTGATGCCGAAGGCCCCGAAGGCCACCAGCACCGCCTCGGGCGGCAAGCTGAAACTCAGCCCTTCCTGAATTTCCGCCCAGCGGATGGCGAAGGACGTTCCCTGCAATAATCCCAAAGACAGGAGTACCACCGACGAGAAGAGCACGATCATCACCAGCGAGCCTTTTTCGATAGGCGCGTAGTAGCCCCGGTACACCAGTAGGGCCGTGACCAGCGCTGACAGCAAGGCCCAGACATCTACGGAAATAACGGGAAAGGCCATGTTCAGCACGATGGCCACGCCGCCCACGATACCGCCGACCTGCAATAACTTTAGCCCTTGTAGCGACAGCCACAGCCAGATGCTCCAGTGCGCTCGTCCCCATTTTTTGCCGGGTAGGCGGTTGAAGTTGTACATGGTGAACGTTCCGGTGTAGATGGCGTTCTTACCAAATTCAAGTTGTAGCGTCACCTTGACCAGGCAGCTTACCAGAATCACCCAGAAAGTCACGAAACCTGCCTTCGCGCCCAGCGTGGTGGTGGCGATCAGCTCGCCGGAACCGACGATAGCCGCCGACATAATGAAGCCGGGGCCAAGGTATTTCAGTTGGCCGACTAGGGATTTCGGCGGGTCGAGGGGTTGTTGCATTCTGGAATAAGACTGCTTGACCGCTGTTTTACCCGTCGCTCCCTTCCCAGCTTCGATAGTACTTCCCACCTACCGCACATACCCCAACTCCCTGGGCACCGTATAAATCTCCCGTTGCCGTCCGTCGATGTAGCGGAAGCCGTCCTTATCGAAGTAGCCGTCTTCTTCCAGCATAATCCGAACCGTTTTATTCCACTCGTCGATTTTCACAGCGGCATTGAGTTCGATGGAGTAGGCAGTGTTCTCGAAGAGTGGGTAGTCGCCCGGCCCTTTGATGCCGCCCTGGGCATCCCACATGCCGATGGTGGGGCCGGCGGCGTGGCCGTGCAGGCCAATGGGGTGCGTGTAGATGGTGCCGTTGATGCCCTCGCGCTCGGACTGGGCCAGGGCGTCGAGCAGAATTTGGTTGCCGGACTTGCCCGCCGTGAACTGCTCTGTCAGGATTTCCTGTAAGCGGTTGCCTTGCTGGAAGGCTTTTTTGAGATAGTCGGGTACGTCGGTTTCACCGGGTTTGAGAATGTAGGCGTGTTGCTGCTGGTCGGTGTTGAGACGCAGGTAGGTAATGCCGAAATCGACGTGGATCAGGTCGCCGGGCAGAATGACCTGTTGGCCGGGCCGCTTGGCGAAGGTGCGCAGGTGGTCGAAGTTATTAGCATCGGCGCGCTGGATGTCCACCGTCGGGTGAAACCAGGTGCCGAGGCCCAAATCGGTGATGCGCTGCCGGAAAAACCACACTACGTCGTCGGTGGTGGTCACGCCGGGTTGAATCACTTTTTCCGAAAAGCCTTCCTGGATAATCTGGTGCGACAGGCGGCAGATCATCGGATAAATCGCCATTTCCTTCTCGGTACGGGTTTCGAGCCAGGCCACGGCCAGGCGGTCGGCGGAGGTGACTTTGGCCTGGTATTCCTTCGGGAGCTTCTGCATGAACTCTTGCTGCTCGGTGTAGGTGAGGCCGTCGGCGTGGGCGTAATTTTTGGAGTAGTTGAGGGCGATTTTCTTCGGATTTTTCTCTTTAATCACCTTCACCAGCGCCTCCCACTGATCGGGATTGGAACTGAGGTCCCATTCGCCTTTCAGCAGCGTACCCACGTCGTAGCGGGCGATGGCTAATTTGTCGAGTGGCTTTTCACCCCCTGGATCGTAGAAAACCATGATCGTCCGCCGCCGCGCCGACAGCCAGGTGCTGGGCAGCATGGTGCGCATGACGGGGTCTTCGTTGTACTCACGCGAGATGATGACCCACATATCCACGCCCTCACGGCGCATGAGCCGGGGCAGCAGGTTCTCGAAGCGGTCTTCCAGGATGGCGTCCACAGTCTCGGCACGCTCACGCTCGGGCAGGACGACGGGGAGGGATTGGGAGAAGGATTTGAATGTGAAAAGCAGGCAGAGGAGGAGTAGTTTTTGACGCACGAGGTTGAAATTATGAGTGGTGAGTGGTGAATGATGAATGAGCGAGTTGCCTGAGTGGGCGAATCGCAGTTCTAAAAATAGGGTGGAAAAAATTGCGGTTCAAATTTATTTTGGACAAGAAAAAAGCGGTCGCTCCTATCAGCGACCGCCTTTTTTGCTCGCGCGAGGACGGGCGGGACGCTGGTGCGTCAGCCCGGCCGTACCACATTAACGTTTTTTCTTCGTTCCGGCCAGGCTGGGTTCGTTGGTGATCGTTACCAGATCGGCCAGGATGCGGCTGGTTTCGGTCAGGTAGATGTCCTTTTTCTTCTTGGCAGGCGTGGTTTCCGTCGGCTCGGCTTCGTCGCCACCGTCGGTGTCGTCGTCCAAATCTTTCAAGGCGGAGCGTTTCTTCTCAGCCTCGGCGCGTTCCTTACGGCGCTTATCGATTTGCAGCGAGATTGTCTTGTCTTCGCGGGCTTTCTTAAAGTCGGCCAGGTCGCCAACCAGCTTCTTCAAATCCTCGTCAGATTTCAGGCGGCTATTGTACTTGTCGCGCAGTTGGTTCACCATCTGGTCGCTGATGTTGTCGGTCAGTTCGTAGCGCGAGGAAGGGATTTGGTCCCAGGGCAAAGCGCTGGGCTGCGAAGCCTCGCCGTATTCGTCGTTCTTGAAAGCGGTGGGTAATTCCAGATCGGGCATTACGCCACGTAGCTGCGTGCTGCTGCCGTTTATGCGGTAAAATTTGGCTACCGTCATTTTCACCTCGCCCAGATCGTCTTTCTCCTTGGGCATCCATTTGTTCAGCTCGATAAGCGTCTGCACCGTACCCTTACCGTAGGTCTGCTCGCCGACGATGAGGCCGCGCTTGTAGTCCTGAATGGCCGCCGCAAAAATCTCCGACGCCGACGCACTGAAACGGTTCACCATCACAGCCAGCGGGCCGTTGTAAGCCACCATCGGGTCGGTATCGGCCTGCACCTCCACGTCGCCCTGCGATTCCTTCACCTGCACTACGGGTCCTTTATTAATAAAGAGTCCGGTGAGTGAAATGGCCTCGGTCAGCGAACCGCCGCCGTTGTTGCGCAGGTCGATCACGATTCCCTCGACGCCTTCCTTGCGGAGGTCTTCCATCAGTTTCTGAGTGTCGCGGGTGGTGCTGGAAAACTCTTTTTCCCGCTTCTGCGCCCCCTCGAAATCGCGGTAGAACAGCGGAATATCGATCACGCCGATCTTCATCGGCTTGCCGCCGTGGTCCACCGTCACGATTTCGCTCTTGGCGCGTTGCTCTTCCAGCTTGATCTTTTCGCGGACGATGCGAATCTCGCGCGGCGGCGTATTGGGCAGGGCGTCGGCGGCCAGTACCTGTAAGCGCACTATCGTACCCTTGGGGCCTTTGATGAGCTTCACGGCGTCGTCCACAAACCAACCCACGATGTCCACATACTCGCTGTCGTCGCCCTGGGCCACGCCCATGATTCGGTCTTCTTTTTTCAGTTGCTTGCCCCGGAAAGCCGGGCCGCCGGGAATGACATCCACAATTTTAATATAGCTCTCCTCCTCGCGCAGCATCGCCCCGATGCCTTCCAGCGACTGGCTCATGTCCTGCTTAAAGCGGTCGGCGGACACGGGGCCGAGATAGTTGGTATGCGGGTCGAGCGATTCGGCGTAAGCGTTCATGTACATCTGGAAAACCTGCTCCGAGCGGATGCGCTCCAGGGCGCGGTTACGGGTTTTGTAGCGTTTGGCCAGGGTGCTGATGGCGGCGGTATCGGCCTTGCCCGCCAGTTTCAGGTCGAGGGCTTCGCTTTTGATGTACTTGCGCCAGGTATCGTCGAGTTCGTCGGTGCTTTTGGCCCAAGTCATTTTCTCGCGGTCGGTATTCAGGCTCTCTTCCTTGGTGTAGTTGAAAGGATCGGGCTTGGCCAGCAGTTTTTGGATGTACTCGCTACGCTCCTGGTACCGCTTACGGAAAGTGTTGTAAATTTCGAAAGGAACTTCCAGTTTGTCCTCTTTCAGAAAATCATCGAACGAGTACTTATACTTATCGAACTTCGCTACGTCCGAAGCCAGAAAGTACAGCTTGCTATGGTCGATGTCATCGATGTATTTTTTATAAATTTCCGCCGAGAGCGAATCATCGAGGTCGATTTTCCGGTAATGGTAGTTCGACAGAATACGAATTGCCAGTCCCTCGGCCCGCAGTTGCGCCGGGGTTGGTTTCAGGTCTTCCGAAAGCGATCCCTCTTGAAGAGCGATTCCGTCGGGAAAGGGATTGGTACTTTGGGCTTGCGGCCCACTCTGCCATCCCAGCAGTACAATGGGGATCAGGGTAATCAGGTACTTTCTCATCTAGGTGTCGGTTAAAGGATTTCTAATAATTCCACGTCGAAAATCAGCGTCGAGCTCGGTCCGATTTTAGGCCCGGCGGCGCGTTCTCCGTAGGCCAGGTCGGCGGGAATGAACAGCCGGAACTTCGAGCCGACGGGCATCAGTTTCAGCGCTTCCGTCCAGCCTTTGATCACGCCGCCGACGGGAAACTCTTCGGGATCGCCGCGCTCAATGGAGCTGTCAAAAACCGTTCCATCGGTCAAAGTGCCGTGGTAATGCACCTTCACGGTCGAGGTGTCGGCAGGTTTTGGGCCTTCGCCCAGCTTGATTACTTCGTATTGCAGGCCACTTTCGGTCGTCTTGACATTGGGCCGTTTCTTGTTTTCTTCCAAAAACTTTTTCCCTGCCGCCAGGTTGGCGTTGCCTTGGGCGGAGGCTTTTTTCTGGAAGTATTCGCCGATGTAATGGTTTCCCTGCTCGGGACTCATTTCCGTATTCTGACCTTTCAAAGTCTCGTCGATGGCTTTCAGCAGCAGGTTGGTATTGATGTCCGACAGCCCCTGTTGTTTCAATGACTCGCCCACGCTCAGCCCGATGGCGTAGGCGACGGAATCGAGGGCGGTTTTAAGCGATTTGGGCGCGGGAGCCACCGTAGCGGCGTCTTTCTTAACGGTTTTGGGAGTTTGGGCAAAAGCTTGGGTGGATACGAAGGCGGCACAAATTACGAGGGAGGCCAGCGATTTCAGGTTGCGATACATTCGGTTTTAATGGAACTGGTAAGTATATTATTTTGAAAAGACGGTAAAGAAACGAAAGCATTCAATCAATAAACACAATCTAGCCGGGAAAAAGTTTGGAAACCGAAATTGGTCGGCTATTCATGCCGTTCTCGCAGGTATCCGACTACCCCAGTCCAGCCTTGGAATAGTATAATTCCGGGCGGGGAGTTTTTTGGGGCAAATCAAAATTTTATCAAAAAAAACCGTATTTTTGCGGCTGTTTTTGAAAGAGCGATAACCTCAACTCCCAAATTTTAGTAAATCACATTATATGGTATCTGTAAGACCGGACGAAGTTTCAGCCATTCTGCGCGAGCAACTCGCGGGTTCGAAATCGGAGGCGGAACTCGAAGAAGTCGGTACGGTGCTGCAGGTCGGCGACGGCGTGGCGCGTATCTACGGCCTTTCCAAAGTACAAGCCGGCGAA
>JBBSKK010000007.1:0-19878 GCA_038256395.1 Cytophagales bacterium
AAAAATCATTTGCCGATTATCCGCCAGAGTCCGGCGCACCGCTTCTTCGTATACGTCATCGACCAGCAAAGGCCGCAAAGCCTGCACCGCCCGGCGGCATTTCAAAATGTCCGCGTTAGTTTTTGCTTCCTGAACTGTAATCATTTTTTTATAAAAAGAGCCCTTAACCTTTTGCCGACTCGGGGCGCCCCGCCTGACCTTTAACCCCGTTTGTTGACAAATTCAAAAGACTATGCCCCATCTTATCGCGCTTGGTGAGCAAGTACTTTTCATTGTGCGGATTGGAGGCGATTTCTATTCCAACGGTATCCACGATTTCCAGTCCATAACCCATCAGGCCGACGCGTTTTTTGGGATTATTGGAAATGAGTTTTATTTTAGAAATCCCCAAATCCCGCAAAATCTGCGCCCCTACGCCGTAGTCACGGGCGTCCATCGGCAGGCCCAATTCCAGATTAGCCTCCACGGTGTCGCGGCCCATTTCCTGCAATTTGTAGGCTTTCAATTTATTCAAAAGGCCGATGCCGCGTCCTTCCTGATTCATATAGACCACCACACCTTTCCCGGCTTTGTCCACCAGCTCCATGGCGGCGTGGAGTTGGCCGCCGCAGTCGCAGCGGCAGGAGCCGAAAATGTCGCCCGTCACGCAGGACGAGTGAACGCGCACCAGCACGGGTTCGTCCGGTTCCCAGGTACCCTTTACAAGGGCCAGGTGCAGTTCGTTGGTGTTGGTCTGGCGGTAGGCGATCAGGTCGAAATGCCCCCATTCGGTGGGTAGGTCCACGCCGATTTCGCGCTTGATGAGCGTCTCTTCCCGCAGCCGATAGGCGATCAAGTCTTTGATCGTCACCAGTTTCATGTCCAGCCGATCGGCGATTACGCGCAGTTCGGGTAACCGGGCCATTGAGCCGTCCTCGTTCAGGACTTCAATCAGCACGCCCGAGGGCGTCAGACCCGCCAGGCGGGCGAAGTCGAGCGAGGCTTCGGTGTGACCGCTGCGGCGCAACACGCCGCCTTCCTTGGCTTTCAGGGGAAAAATGTGGCCGGGACGGCCCAGGTCTTCGGGCTTGGTATCGGGATTCACCAGAGCCTGGATCGTGAGGGCGCGGTCGGAGGCTGAGATGCCCGTGGTGCAGCCGTGGCCCAGCAGATCCACCGATACGGTGAAGGCCGTTTCGTGGGCCGCCGTGTTGACCTGCACCATCATGTCGAGGCCCAGTTCGTGGCAGCGCTCCTCGGTGAGGGAAACGCAGATTAGCCCGCGGCCTTCGCGGGCCATGAGATTGACGAGTGCGGGGGTTATCGTCTCGGAAGCGCCGATCATATCGCCTTCATTTTCACGGTCTTCGTCATCCACGACGATAATCAACTTACCCGCTTTTATATCCGCGATGGCGTCTTCGATGGAGTCGAGGCGGATTTTGGTATTATTGTTGCTCATTAGTTCAGTCGATGAAAAATAGTTTCGCCTTTTGGGGCGTTGTAAGTCGTAAAGGTAAGCCCTTCGTTCGGAAAGCCTTACTTTTGACAATGGGGAAACAAAGGTTCGCAGGCTTCCGTTTCGTTCCAGCCCCGTTTCACGCAGCAACCATCTATTTTTCGGAAAATTTTGAAACAAGATTTACGCAGAATAAGGATGTTACATTGTAAATTCCGCTGGGCATGGCTTGTGTGGTTGGTTGCCGGGATGGGGTCGATGGCTACGGCGCAGGACTTGTGTCAGAAGGGCGGAGGCGGATTTTCGACCAACGGTGTTTCCGGTACTAATCCTCTCGTTGGCTGTGCACCGCTCAGCATTAGTGTGACCAACACCGTGGCGGGCGCAAATAACATCAACTACGTTTTCGACTACAAGGGCGAAGCTTCGCCAACCCTTACTACCTCTACGACTTTCATCTACAACAAGCCCGGCAAATACCGCATCCTGCAGGTAGGCAGCAGCGGTGCAACGGGCATCACGGCCTGCCGCGAAGTAATCGTGCGCGACATCACGCCACCTAAGGTCACGGCGGTTCCCTGTTCCGATGGGAAAGTCAAACTCGTTTTTGCCGACGACAGCATTTCCAAGCAATACGACCAGATCGAGGTGGACTGGAACGACGGCGCGGCCCCGGAATACATTAACAAGGGGGGCGCGCTGGAGACAGAACACGATTACTTTGGTACGGGCACCCGCACCCTTTTTTACCGGGGCCTCTACAATCAAAACGCGGGATCGTGCTTTGGCAGCGACAAAATCTCGCTGCGGGTGCAGGTCAATGGCAAGCAGAACAGCGAGATTACGATCAGCCAGGTGGAGTCACGAGCGGATGGCTCGGTGGGACTATCCTTCAAAAGCGCGGGCGGCGTAGAGTCGGAGGTGATGGTCAAAACCGGGTCGGGCAGCTACGTTGGGTCGGGAGTGAAATCATCCCAAACAGGTAATGTGGAACTGACCCTGCAATCCCTGGATCCCAAGCAGGTGCATTGCCTCAAGCTGAGTTCGACCGACGCCTGCGGCAACGTGAAGGAGTCCAACGAAGTCTGCACCACCGTGCTAAGCGGCAAGGCCGAAAGCGAGCGCAACATTATCACCTGGACCCAATATCCCCAGCCTACGGAATTCACCCGCTACGAGTTGCGGCGCAATGGGCTTTTGGTCAAGGCGCTTTTCCGCCCGGAGGACGTCTCCTTCGTGGACAACGACGTTGAATGCGGCGTAACCTACCGCTACCAGGTGGTGGCGGTGGTTGGCACGGCGCGTTCCGTAGCGGCCTCGGTGGAGGTGAAGGCCAAATCCGACTTGAAGCCCAGCGCAGTCGCCCAGGCAATCGTGAGCGTGGAGCAGGACGGTAGCGTGTCGCTCGTGGCCTTTCCGCCCTTACAAGGTACCACGCCTACTTACAAAATGATCTTCGAGCGGGCCGATAATCCCAACTCCGGTTTTCAGGAGGTGGGAACGACCGAAAACACCAACCGCTACTCGGATGTAAAAGCCAAGACCTCGGAGCGTTCCTACTGCTACCGGATTCTGTACGAAAACGCCTGCGGCAACCGCTCCGAACCCAGCCCGCCCATCTGCACGATATTTCTGAAAAACGCGGGCAGCAACATCAATTGGACTGGCGATCCCGCTTTCACCGACCAGGTGGGTGGTTATTTTGTCATAAAACTGAACAACGGCGGGGCCGCTTCGGAGACGGGCGTCGGTGCTAATCTTACCTACGACCCGCAGTTCGACGATCCCAACGAGCAGGAATTTGAATACCAAATCCGGGCTCGCTCCCAAAACGGCGCGTTCCTGAGCTATTCCAACGTGATTCTCTACCGCCGCGAAGCCGCCCTGTTCCTGCCCGACGCCTTCTCGCCCAATGGAGATGGCATCAACGATACCTTTAAGCCTAGTGGTTCTTTTTACGATAATTTCCAGATGATTATCTACAATCGCTGGGGGCAGTCCATTTTTCAAACCACCGATGCCGCCACGGGCTGGGACGGCACGATCAACGGCGACCGCGCCCCGCAGGGCCAGTACGTGTATAAAGTCATCATCCGCGACAATACAGGCAGGGACTTCGTCAAGAAGGGTACCGTAATGCTTTTAAGGTAAAGATGCTATCTTTGGCTGTCGGCTGTTGGCTGTCGGCTAAAATATCATTCATCATTTACCATTCATCATTAAGAATAAGTATGTTAGGAAACATGGACTTAACGGGCATGTTGGGCAAAATGAAAGACCTTCAGGCCCGCATGAAGGAAGCTCAGGAACAATTGAGTAGTATCACTGAATCCGCTGAATCGGGTGCAGGCATGGTGCGCGTGACCATCAATGGTCAGAAAAAAATTATCGGTTTAGACATCGACAACGACCTGATTAAGCCCGAAGACAAGGAGATGCTGCAGGATTTGGTGGTGGCGGCTATGAACAAGGCCATGGAAAAGATCGAACCAAAAATCAAGGAACACCTCCAGCAATCCACTCAGGGCATGTTGCCCAATATTCCGGGCCTGGATTTGGGTAATCTGATGAAGTAGCTGTTTTCCTCCAATTTCTTCCCTCTTTGCCACCACTTCCGGTTTCAGCTTAGAACCGGATTTTTTATTTTTGATGAAAAAGGTTGCCATCGTCATCCTCAACTACAACGGACAGAAATACCTAGAACAATTCCTGCCTTCGGTGCGGCAGTTCTCTTCGAACTGCGAAATTTGGGTGGCCGACAACGCTTCTACCGACCAGTCGCTGACATGGTTGCGCGAAATGCCCGATGTACATGTGCTGGTCATTCCTGATAATAAGGGGTACGCGGGCGGCTACAACTACGCGCTTTCCAAGATCGAGGCCGACTACTACGTGCTGCTCAACTCGGATGTGGAGGTGACGCCCAACTGGGTCGGTCCGATGCTCGATTACCTGGAAGCTAACCCGAAGGTGGCCGCTTGCCAGCCCAAGATCAAGGATCACCACCACAGGACGCACTTCGAGTATGCCGGGGCGGCGGGCGGCTACATGGATTTTCTGGGCTACCCCTATAGCCGGGGACGTTTGTTCGACACCTGCGAGGCCGACCACGGGCAGTACGACGCCACCGTGGACGTGTTCTGGGCCACGGGGGCCTGCCTGTTTGTGCGGGCTACGGCTTTTTGGGAGGCAAAGGGATTCGATGAGCGCTACTTTGCCCACATGGAGGAAATAGACCTGTGCTGGCGGCTGCTCAACCGGAACTGGCGCATCGTGTGCTGCGGCGACAGCGAAGTGTATCACGTGGGCGGCGGTACGCTGCACAAGTCCAACCCGCGCAAGACTTTCCTGAATTACCGCAACAACCTGATGATGATTTATAAAAACATGCCCATCGGGCAGCGGGTGCGGGTGCTGGTGGCGCGGCTGGTACTGGACGGCATTTCGAGCGTCCGGTTCATGATGGCTGGGGCCTGGCCCGACGTTTGGGCCATCGTGCGGGCGCACTTTGCCTTCTACCGCCTGGTGCCCCGCCTCAATGAGCGCGGCAATCGCCCGCCCCGGCAGGCAAGCCTGTACCGCCACAGCGTGGTGTGGGAGTATTTTGTGAAGGGGAAGAGAAAATTCTCCGAACTGCCCTGAAGCTTTTTTAGCAAAGAATTTTCGCTAAAACTCCCAAATAGTAGGGCTTTGGTGGCGGCGCAGATGCTTGCGCACCTCCATCCAAAAGGCCAGTACCAGATAGATAATGATGGGCGAGCCGAAGGTGAGGAAAGAGGCATAAATAAAATACAACCGAATGCTGCTCGCCGAGAAATTGAGCTTCTCCCCCAGCTTGGCGCACACACCAAACACCTGATCTTCTACGTAGTATCGAATCCGATTCATAGTATTTTTCTTTTTTAAAGGGTACAAAGTACCACTTTGTACGGTTGGATGCAAATTATTTGGTCTAATCTGATTTTTTCAAAACAAATTCATTTTATTTGTGGGCAAAGCTTTTTTTTAATCTTATTTTTATCATTCGGCAGCCCTGGAGCGTGTCTTCATGGAATTTTTATCCTAAAAATGCTTTTCACTCGAAACACAACGAAGCAGCCCCCAGCAGCCCGGCGTCATTGGCCAGCGTAGCTCGTTTCACCGATAGGTTTTTAAGATAGTGCGGCGTGAGCCAATATTCCAATTGCCGGTTGACGGCGGGCATGAGGAAGTCGAAGGAAGCCGAAATGCCGCCCCCGATCAGGATGGTCGTGATGTCCAGGATGCGGATCATCGCCACCAGGCCGTCGCCCAGCATGGCGCCCATTTCTTCGAAGATGCGCAGGGCCAGTTCGTCGTCTTCGGCGGCGGCGGCTACCAGGCCCGTGGTGGAGATAGTGCCGTCGTTGGGCAGTTGCGTTTCGCCCTTGTATGAGGCGCGCATTTCGGTGGCCAGCAGCAGCAGCTCTACCTTCCCAATGTTACGCTCAAGCACCCGTCCGTGGCGCGAAGGCACGTGGCCCGGTTCCATGGCGTTGCCGCCGCCGCCTTTGAAAACCTTCTTGTCGATAATGGCCGCCCCGCCAATGCCCGTGCCGAGGGTAACGAAGATGTAGTCTTCCGGCAGTTTTTCCTCGCCAAAATAATATTCCCCCAAAGCCGCCGCGTTGGCATCGTTTTCCAGAAAAAAGGTGTGGCCGGGAAAGCGGGTCGTCAGTTCGGGAACAATGCGGATGCCGTCGATCTCAGGAATGGCCGTAATCTCGATGAGGGTGGTGCGGTCGCGGGTGATAAGGCCCGGCACGCCGATGCCTGTGCGCTTGACATGCGGCTCGTCCAACAGTTGCAGGGCGATGGCGTCGCCCAGGCGCTCGACAAAATGGCCCGACTTGCGCCAACTCGCGGTGTCGTGGCTGTAAAAATTGGAAATTCTGCCATCCGTCGCATCCACGATGCCCATCTTGACATTGGTGCCGCCTACGTCTATGCCGAGGTACTGATCCATGAAATTCTGTAAAGTATGAGGTAAGGTATTGGGAGTTTCAGGCGGGAAAGTTAATAATTTATCGGCCAATCCCCCTAATTTTAGCCAATATCGCCCGCCACGGGCCGCATCAGAATCTCCTCAATTACCGCTGCGGGCGACAGATTGTAAGCTGACCAAATGCTCTCGGCCACATCCTTGGCTTTCATAAAGCGCGATTCCGGCAGCTCGGTACCCGCCCAGCTTGCGGTGAGCGTCGGCCCTGGCAGCACCGCCGTTACTTTGATGCCGAACGACTTCAACTCTTCCCGAAATCCTTTGGTCATGCCGTAGAGCGCGAACTTGGAAATAGCGTAGGAACCTCCGTTGGGATAGGCCATCAGGCTGGCCGTGGAGCAAATATTGAAGATATGGCCGCGCTTTTCGGCCATCATCTTCGGCAGCAACCCACGGGTAATATGGTAGGCGCTGTAAACGTTGGTTTCGATGGAACGTTCGAGTATGCCCTCGGGTTCTGAGTGGAGTTGGCCGGGGACGAACACGCCCGTGTTATTGACCAGCACCGCCACGGGTCGGGCCAGCGCATCGACGAAGGCCACGAAGTCGGCGGTTTCGTTCCTGAGTGAGAGATCGGCCTGTTTTATAAAAAGCGTGGCCTTGGGGAAATTGGCTTTAGCCTGTTTACCGAATTCTTCCAAATCACTCAACTGGCGGGCGCAGGTGGCCACGTCGAAGCCTTCGGCCAGAAAGCGCTCGGCGGTGGCGCGGCCTATTCCCTTGGTTCCTCCGGTGATGACGGCAAGTGGGTTCATTTTTTTGTTTGGGGCTATTTTTTCTAATTTTCCCGAAATTATCGGATAAAGATCACATTACATGGCTATCATCGGCAAATACTTCATTTTTTTGGGCGCCCTCTTCACGCGCCGTGAGAAAATGAAGGTCTATTGGCAGCGTTTTATGGAGGAATGCGTTGGCATCGGCACCAGTTCGGTGCTTATCGTGGCCATCGTTTCCAGCTTCATTGGCGCGGTTTCCTGCATCCAAACGGCCTACAACTTGGTGAGTCCCATTATTCCCACTTCTACGGTCGCCTTGGTGGTGCGCGACATGGTGATTCTGGAACTGGCCCCCACTATCACTTGCATCGTATTGGCTGGCAAGGTCGGCTCCAACATTGCCGGCGAATTGGGTACCATGCGCATCACCGAGCAGGTGGACGCCCTGGAAGTGATGGGCATCAACTCAGCCTCCTACCTGGTGCTGCCCAAAGTTCTGGCGGCCATGATTACCTTCCCGATGCTGGTCATCATGGCGGCGTTCCTGGGCATTCTGGGCGGCTATTTGGCGGGGACACTCACGGGCGTTATTTCTCCACGCGACTACGTCCATGGCATCCGGGATGGCTTTGTGGCATATAACGTTTTCTTTATGTGCGTTAAACCCGTAGTCTTCGGCTTCCTAATCGCTACTATTTCGGCCTACCAAGGGTATTTCACCCGAGGCGGGGCGCTGGAAGTGGGGCAATCGAGTACGCAGGCCGTCACGACGAGCTGCATCGCTATCCTGGTGGCGGATTACGTTTTGGCGCAGTTGTTTTTGTAAATTCGTAGATAGATTTTGGACGTTGGATTTTGGACTTGTGTCCAACGTCCAAAATCCAACGTCCAACCGCACCGGTCCGAAACCTATGATCGAAATAAAAAATATTGCCAAGTCCTTCGGCGATAATGAGGTGTTGAAAGGCATCAGCTGCACGCTGCGGCAGGGCGAAACCAACCTGATTATCGGCGGCAGCGGTACGGGGAAAAGCGTGCTGCTAAAATGCATCATCGGCCTGGTCAGGCCCGACGCGGGAGATGTCCTGTACAATGGCCGCAGCTTTTACGGCAGCGATAAAGAGGAGCAGCAGGCTATCCGCCGCGAAATGGGCGTGCTGTTTCAGGGTGGTGCCTTATTCGATTCCCAAACCGTGCATCAGAACGTGCAGTTTCCGCTGAATATGCTGGGCGACCAGTCAGCGGGGGAGAAACGCGACCGGGTAGAATTCTGCCTGGAGCGCGTGGGACTGGGAGGAACAGGCGAGCTAATGCCCTCCGAAATCAGCGGCGGCATGAAAAAGCGCGTAGCCATCGCCCGCGCCATCGTGATGAACCCCAAGTACCTCTTCTGCGACGAACCCAACTCCGGCCTCGACCCGCTCACGGGCGTCAAAATCGACGAGCTTATCCGCGAAATTACCGACGAGTACAAGATCACCACGCTGGTTATCACGCACGACATGAATTCCGTCATGGAGATCGGCGACAATGTTATTTTTCTGCAAAAGGGCAAGAAACTTTGGGAAGGCGATAAGCACTCCATCATGCACTCCGACGTGGAGGAGCTGAACGAGTTCGTTTTCTCCAATAAGCTGTTGCGGGATATGCGAGAGGAGTGATGAATGATGAGTTATGAATGGTGAGTTTGGCCTAGATAGCGGCGGAAGCGTGGGGGCAAGGTGTCGCGTTCTATTAGTAAAACAATGGCGGTAAAGACTACTAAAGCCAGTATGCCTCCTCCTAACTCGATCCAGAAATTGTAGCGGGGCAGCAGCCCGGCCAAGTACACGATTACTCCTCCAAAAAGTACGTAACCCAGCGCCGAGCCGACTTTGTAGGGAACGGGATAGAACTTTTGTCCGAATAAGTAACAGAGCGTCGTCATCACCACCGAAGAGGCCGCGAAGGCCAGGGCGCAGCCCAGGTAGCCCATTCTGGGCACCAGCAGAAAGTTGAGCAGAGCCGTGACGGAAGCACCCATGATGGTCAGGTAGGTACCATACTGGGTTTTGTCGGTGAGCTTGAACCAGGTGGCCAGGTTGTAGTAAATTCCCAGAAAAAGAAAACCCAGCAGCAGCCACGGCACGACGGGCAGCCCCTCATGGTAAATTTTGCGGCGGAGAAAAACATCCGCCAGTACGTTTAGATTGAGACAAATACCCACGCCCATCAGCACGCACACGATCACAAACCACTTCATGACGTCGGCAAATACTTCCGGGGCGTTCTTGTCTTCGGCTTTGGTAAAAAAGAACGGCTCGGCGGCGTATTTGAACGCCTGAATCGCCAGATTCATGAAAATGGAAAGCTTCATGGCTTGGCCGTAAATCCCGATGGCGTCACGGGTGGTGCGTCCGGGGTAAAAGCCGTTGGGTAGTAGGTACTGCAAAAACATCCGGTCGAAGAGCAAGTTGGTGACGCCCGCGATGTTCATGACCATGATGGGCAGGGCGTACACCCAAACCGGGCGGAAAATTTTCCACTTCCAGACAAAGCGAAAATCCCGCAACTCCTGCCGCAAAAACCAGAAAAAGGTAGCGTTGGCGATCAGGTTGGCCATCACGATGTAAGCCGCCGGAATGTTGGGAAAATAGATCTGCGCCACCAAAGGCCGCAAAGCGGGCAGATATTCGCCCTCGTAAATGTTGCGGCAGAAAACCAGAAAAAAAACGTTCAGGCCGATGTTGAGCAGGATATTGGTGATCCGCACCCGGACGAATTTCTTCGCCTTGCGCTCCAGCCGCAGCCGTGCGAAGGGAATGGACATGATGCCATCGGTCGCCATGATAATCGCCATCCACCGCACCAGCGTGGCTTCTTCGGGGTACTCGATGAGCCGGGCGACGGGTTCGGCAAATACAATAATTAGGGTGGAAATCAGGACGCTAACCACTAGTACCGCGCTCAAAATGAGGTTGTAGTATTCTTGCTTATCCTCCTCTTTCCGAGCGAAGCGGAAGAAGGAAGTTTCCATCCCGAAGGTGTAAATGATGAAAAAGAAGCCGGCGTAGGTGTAAAGCTGCACCTGCACGGCCATCAGCGACGGGTCGAATTGCGTGTAGATGAACACCAACAGGTAGTTCAGCAGCCGCGCCAGCATGGTGCTGACGCCGTAGGTAGCAGTATCGCCTGCTAATTTTTTTAGGACACTCAATTATTTAGTGGAGAATTGAGAATAGAGAGTTGAGAATGCCGGGCTATCGTGACTTTGGGTCGCCAGACTGCGAAGTTCACGGGCTGCAAAGGTAGGGAGTATAGGGAGCTTTGCATAAAAAAAGCTCTTTCTCGTTTTTGAGAAGGAGCTTTTTACGGAGAAATTCAGGGGACTACTTTCTGTCTAGTGCTTCGACAATGTCGCCTATTACTTTCTCGATGCGCTTGAAGCCTTCGTCCGATTGCAGATCCACGTCCATCATCTTGTCGCGGAAGTCGGCCGAGACGGTGATGTGGTAGATGCCCGCCATCAGGAGAGCAATCAGGGCACTAGTATCCTCATAATTGGGCAAATTCCCCAATTTCTCGACCATCTTGGCTCCCGTATCGTTGCGTACATCGGCCAGCACCGCCTTTCCCAGGCCAATCTCCCAGCGGATCAGGTCGCGGGTGGCTTTGCGTTCGCGCAGGTCTTTCAGAGAAGTCGTCAGCACTTCCGTCCATGCCTTGGCGCGATCTTCGGGCTCGGGCCTTTCCATGCTGTCGATATACTCGTGGCTCGACGTCGAGGTGTACTCGCCTGTCTTCACGTACTGCTCCATCAGGCCATCCACGCCACCGAAGTAGCGGTAGATCAGCACTTTGTTCACATCAGCCTCGCGGGCGATCAGGTTGACGCCCACTTTTTTGGTGCCGTATTTTTCAATTACTTTACCAACGGCTTTCAGAATTCGGCCTTTGGTGCGCTCGCGGTCGCGCTTTTTTACTTTTGCTTTCGCCTTGGTTTCGGCGACTTTCGCCTGTTTTTCGGTTGCCATTTTACGGACGTTTTAGAGTGTATAATAGTACAGTGTCTCATCGGTTGTAGCCGATCAGGCCAGCAAGGTACGGAAAAAGTTTACTTACACAATTTTTTGTCTAGAAAGTTACTACCGGGTATGATGCTGTTTGCTTGTAAAAACAAAGCATCTGACTTGGAAGTCCTCCCCGGAATCTGTGTATTTACAGCAATTTTGAAGTGATAGTAAACAAAAAACGGCTCAGAAAATTCTGAGCCGTTTTTTGTTTTTGTTGGCGGGCAAGGATTCGAACCCTGACTAAGAGAACCAAAATCTCCTGTGCTACCTTTACACCACCTGCCAATTCTGTAAATGGTGGTGCAAAAGTAAGCGGAATGATTTTATGTGTCAAGTATTTTTTTCAAAAAAATCATATTCCCTTAATAGATACGGCCGCTACCTCCACTTCCGGGGCAATTTTCCGTATCAGTCCCTGCAAAACTTTACCCGGCCCGCATTCGATGAATACGCTGGCTCCGTCGCGTACCATATTTTCGACCGACTGTGTCCAGCGGACGGGAGCGGTCAACTGGGCGATGAGGTTGGCTTTTATCGTCTCTAGGTCTTGAGAGGGCGCGGCGGTAACATTCTGGTAGATGGGGTAAGGCATGGCGCGGAATGAAGTTTCGGCGATGGCTTGCGCCAGTTCTTCGCGGGCGGGTTCCATCAGCGGCGAGTGGAAGGCCCCACCCACGGGCAGCGGCAGGGCGCGTTTGGCTCCGGCTTGCTTCATTTTTTCACAGGCGATACGAATGCCCTCCATCGTTCCCGAAATCACTATTTGGCCGGGACAGTTGTAGTTGGCGGCCACAACTACTTCATCGGTAATCGAGACGCATATTTCCTCCACCACACTATCGCTTAGTCCCAGAATGGCTGCCATTGTGGACGGCTGCCGCTCGCAGGCTTTCTGCATGGCGTCGGCCCGCTGGGCCACCAATTTCAAACCATCTTCAAACGACAGCCCTCCGGCGGCGACCAGCGCCGAGAACTCGCCCAGCGAATGCCCCGCCACCATGTCGGGCTTAAAATCATCCGCCACCGCCGCCAGCGCCACCGAGTGCAGGAAAATAGCGGGCTGCGTGACGTTGGTTTGTTTGAGTTCCTCGTCCGAACCTTCGAACATGATTTCCGTCAAGCCGAAGCCGAGAATCTCATCGGCCTGATCGAATAGTTCTTTGGCTTTGGGGGAATTTTGGTACAAATCGGCTCCCATGCCTTTAAATTGGGAACCCTGTCCGGGGAAAACGTAAGCGTTCATTGTTTATGTGATTGAATGAGGAGGGAATATAGGCACAAAGTTCCAAAGGCACAAAGTGGGGATGGCGCACGATGAAAGTGTTTTTTTAGAAAAGTCAGTTTTATGAGTTGGTCAGCCCTAAACCTTTTTTTCTTTGTGCCTTTGTGCCTCCAAAACTACCTTGCCGCGATAATCAGCCCTAGCCCCACCACGTAGCACAGCAGCATGGCGTTCAGGATCATGGACGTGGATTTGGGTGAGCCTTTGAATTCTTTCCAGATGTAAATGCCCCACAAGGCCGCCACTACCGTCGCGCCCTGGCCCAGGCCGTAGGAAATCGCCGCCCCCGCCTTTCCAGAGGCGATGATGCTGAACGACATCCCCACGCACCAGATGGCCCCGCCCAGGATGCCCGTCAGGTGGTTTTTGGTGCTGCCGCCGAAGTAGTCGGCATAGTGGACGGGGCTGCCCTCGAAGGGACGCATCATCAGCATGGAGTTGAAGACGATGTTGCTCAGCAAAATTCCCAGACTGAATAAAACGACCGCCGTGTAGGGACTGAGTTTGCCCACTTCCGGCACGTTGAAGTCGGTGAACATGGACGCCGCCACATATTTGTAAAAGTAGCCCATCAGCAGGCCGGCGATGACGGACAGCAGCAGTCCGCGCGTCGAAACGCCCTGGCGGTGCCGCGCGGCGTTGCGGTAGGCGTAGGCGTTGAGCAAAATCGCCACCGCCACCAGCCCGACGCCCAGAAAAAGCAGCGTGGCGTCGCCCACGGGAGTGTCGCTGTAGTTGACGATCACGCCAATCACCAGCGCCAGCCCTATTCCCACCGGAAAAGCCACCGACATGCCCGCAATGGCAATCGCCGCCACCAGCAGAATGTTGGCCGCGTTAAAAATGATCCCGCCCAGGAACGCCGAGCCGATATTGCCCCAGTCCGCTTGGTTCAGATCAGCTACGAAGCTGCGTCCGCCCGCGCCGATGCTGCCCAGTGTGAAGGCGAAAAGCAGGGCCACTAGCACGATACCAACAACGTAGTCCCAGTAAAAAAGCTCGAACCGCCACGAGCCGGCGGCGAGTTTCTGGGTGTTGGCCCATGAACCCCAGCAGAGCATGGTGATAATACAGAAGAATACCGCGACGGTGTAGTTTTCGATGATGAACATGGAGGGGAATGTTGAAGGGTTGAAGGGCTGAATATTATTGATTACAAGATAGATACCAAATTAAAATTTTCGCTTTTAAACAAAAATTTTGCCCCTATGCCCCCAAAGCCGCCGCCACCTCGAATCGTTGCGGAATGGACGATTGGGCCCCCATGCGCGTGACGGACAGGCCCGCCGCCTGACAGGCGAAGGCGATGGCAGCGGGCATGGGCTTGCCTTCGGCGAGGGCCAGCACCAGCGCCCCGTTGAAAATATCGCCCGCCGCCGTGGTGTCCACGGCCCTGACCGACGGAGCCAGCACGAGCAGGTCGGTGGTGCCGTCGTAAAACAAAGCGCCTTTGGCCCCCAGCGTGATGATGACGTTGGCGACGCCCCTTTCGTGCAGGAGGCGGGCGGCTTGCCGCGCCGATTCATTGTCGGTGATGGCGATACCTGCCAGCAGTTCGGCTTCGGTTTCGTTGGGCGTGATGAGGTAGAGGTTTTTCAGGATTTCGTCGTCGAGCGGCTGGGCGGGGGCGGGGTTTAGCACCACTTTTATGCCTTTTTGGGCGCATTCCGCAACGGCCTTTTTCACGGTATCCAGCGGAATTTCCAGTTGCAGCAGCACCCATTCAGCGTTGGGGATTTTTGCCAAAGCGTTGGAAACTTCTGCCACCCTAAGGTTGGCGTTGGCACCGGGCGCGACCATGATGGAGTTTTCACCCTGCTCATCCACGCCGATGAGCGCAACGCCCGAGGGGGCTTGCTCATCTATTGAAATAAAGCGCGTGTCCATACCCGCCTTTTTAAAACCCTGAATTGCTTCTTCTCCAAAAATATCGTTGCCGACTTTAGCAATGAAAACCACTTGGTTTTCCCCGGACTGCAGCCTTTGGGCCGCCATCGCTTGATTCGCCCCTTTTCCACCGGGGTTCATCAGGAAGGTACCACCGAGGATGGTTTCGCCGGGGGCGGGTAGATGGGCTGCTTTCACTACCATGTCGGTGTTGGAGCTGCCGATGACGATGATTTTGGCCAATTGTGAATGAAGTGATTGAGTGAATATTTTGAGTAGAAAGTAGGGCGATGCTAGATTTTTACCCGAAAAAATTTAAGCCATTTTTAAACACAAGGGCTGACAATTAACTTTACTTGTGTTTATTTAGGTACAGATTTTGCTAGTTGTTTTTAATGGTAGAAATGGGGGACATCATCGAGTTGAAGCGACAGGCTCAAAATCTCTTACTGCGGGTCGAGCAGTTGAAGGCTGAGAACGCGGCCTTGTGCGCTGAGAATTTGTCCCTTCGTGCCAAGGACACCGAGCTTGTCCGCCGCCTGGGGCTGACCCCGTCCAACTCCCACAAGTCCCCCTCTAGTGCGGGCTACGGCAAAAAGCCCGCCCTTCCCAAGCCGCCGGGCGGTAAGGTCGGCGGCCAGCCAGGCCATACGGGCAAGACGCAGCAGGCCCACTGGCTGGCGCCCTACGAGCAACTCTGCCAGCAGGGCCTGGCCCAGGAGCCGCCCCCGCAGACACCCCCGCCAGAGCAAGGGCCGCAACCTGCTCAACCGGCTGGTCGAACACCAGCAGGCCGTGCTGGTATTCGGCTTTCAGCAGGGCGTTCCCTTCACTAACAACCAGGCCGAAAGGGACCTGCGAGCCGCAAAGGTCAAGCAAAAGGTCAGCAACTGCTTCCGCACCGAGGGCGGGGCGGATCGCTATGCCCGGATCGCTGGGTTCATCTCTACCGTTAGAAAGAACGAGTTGAACGTATTAGACAAAATCACACACGTTCTGACAGGTAGCTTCTCATTGTGTCTGGCCTTTTCTACTTATCAAAGCTTTTACAAGAATGCTCCCAACCTCCTTATGAAGACCAAACTCTTTATCACATCACTCCTGCTAACCGCGCTCGAAACGCAGGCCCAAACCGTTTACCCCACGCTCGGCCAAATCCAGTACGACGACAAGCGCTTTGAAAAACTAATTCCCAAAGGCACCCAACTGGAAGTGCTGGCCACGGGCTTCGACTGGTCGGAAGGGCCGGTTTGGGTGAAGGATGGTGGCTACTTGATCTTCTCGGATGTGCCGCAGAACACCATTTTTAAGTGGAGCGAAAAAGAGGGTATTTCCGTGTTTCTCAAACCCTCCGGCTATACCGGACTGGCGATGTACAGCGACGAATCGGGTAGCAATGGCCTGACGATCGACAACCAGAATCGCCTGATTTCCTGCGAACACGGCGACCGCCGGGTATCGGCCATGCCGCTGAGCGGCGGCGGCAAAGTCACCCTCGCCGACCGCTACCAGGGCAAGCGCTTCAACAGCCCCAACGACGTGGTGCAGCACGCGGGCAACGGCAGCTATTACTTCACCGACCCGCCCTACGGCTTGCCCAAAAAGGCCGACGATCCTACCCGCGAACTTCCCGGTTTCGGCGTGTACCGAATTGCGCCCGACGGGAAAGTCACAATGGTCGTCGAAAATCTGACGCGCCCCAACGGATTAGCCTTCTCACCGGATGGCAAGACGCTCTACGTGGCGCAGTCAGACCCGGACAAAGCAGTAATTATGACTTATCCGGTCAAAAGCGACGGAAATCTGGAAGCAGGGAAACTTTTCTACGATGCTACTCCGTTGGTAAAGAAGGGATTGAGGGGACTGCCCGATGGCTTGAAGCTGGATCAGTCGGGCAATGTCTGGACCACCGGACCGGGCGGCGTATTGGTACTAAGCCCCGAAGGTACGCTACTGGGCCGCATCGAAACTGGCCAGGCCACCGCCAACTGCGCATGGGGCGACGATGGCAAAACGCTCTACATCACCGCCGACGGCTACCTCTGCCGGATACGGACAAAAATTAAGGGGGCGGGATGGTAGTTTTTCCTTTGATTCCTGACATTTTCTGACGAACTTCGCGGAAAAATTTGGGGGCAGGATTTTTTTATACGTAAATGCTTGATAATCGTCGTTTTGTAATCATTACTTTTTTCGGATTTATAGGGTTAGCCTATATCCTGCGTCTCTTCCACTTACAAGTGCTTGACGACAGCTACTCTATCGAGTCGTCGGCCAACTCCATCAAGCGGATTGCGGAGGTTCCGTTCCGGGGGCAGATCTACGACCGTAACGGCAAGCTGATGGTGTACAACACGCCCGTGTACGACCTGCTGGTGACGCCTTACAAGGCCAAAGTACGCGACACACTGCAATTCTGCCGACTTTTCAATGTCGAGCGCCACACCTTCGACAGCCTGATGACGGCGGCGGCCACCTACTCGCGCGCCAAGCCTTCGATGTTCCTGCGGCAACTTTCGCGGGAGGATTTTGCCCGCATCCAGGACATCATGGTGGATTATCCCGGTTTTGAGTTTGCCAAGAGCTCCATGCGCACCTACACGGCCCCGACGATGGCTAATTCGCTCGGCTACGTTAGTGAGATTACTGGCGGGCAGTTGAAAAGGCAGGAGGGATTCTATTATCAGCAGGGCGATTACTACGGGCAAAGCGGGCTGGAAAGTTTTTACGAAAAAGAACTCCGGGGCCACCGGGGCGTCAAATTCGTGATGCAAAACGTGAACGGCGTGGTCAAAGGCTCCTGGAAAGACGGCGAACTCGACACGATGGCCGTGGCCGGGCAAAACCTCTACACGGGCATCGATTTTGACCTTCAACAGTACGCCGACAGCCTTATGGTCAACAAGGTAGGCAGTGTGGTGGCCATCGAACCCAGCACTGGGCAAATCCTGGCCATCGTTTCGGCCCCCAACTACGATCCGAATAAACTCGCGACCAGGCATTTTTCCGAAAATTACCAGGAGCTGGTCGAAAACCCCTACAAGCCGCTGTTCAACCGTCCGGTCATGGCAAGTTACCGTCCCGGTTCGACCTTTAAAGTGATTCAGGCATTGGCTGCTTTGCAGCAGGGAGCCATTACGCCCGGTACTGCTTTCTCGCATGCGGGCGTACCCATGAAGTGCCACGGCGGCGGCCACGGCGGCAGCGTCCCACAGGCTGTCCAGCACTCCTGCAACCCTTATTTCTACCGGGTGTTCCAAAGCATCCTCTACAACAACGACCTCAGCAACACCTACGAAGCTTCCCGCGCGGGACTGGCCAAATGGCACGAGCAAGTAGCCAAGTTCGGTATCGGCGAGCGGCTTGGCGTGGACCTGCCCAGCGAGTACAAGGGCAGTCTGCCCGACGTAGAATATTACGACAAAGTCTATGGTGTAAAGCGCTGGAAATTCTCCAACGTCTATTCACTCAGCATCGGCGAGGGCGAACTGCTGATTACGCCCCTGAAAATGGCCAACGTAGCGGCCATCATTGCTAACCGGGGTTACTACTACACGCCCCACATCGTGAGCGGCATCGGCAAAAAAGACAACCCGCTGCCCGAGTATAAGCTGCGGCACGAAACGGGCATCGAGTCCCGACACTTCGAGACCATCATTCCCGGCATGGTAGGGGCCGTAGAGGCGGGTACGGTGATGCGCATGGCCCGGATCGAAAACATCCATATAGCGGGTAAAACGGGTACCTCGCAAAATAAAAAGGGCCAGGCTCACGCCATTTTCATCGGCTTTGCCCCCGCCGACAATCCCAAGATTGCCATCGCGGCCTTCGTCGAGAACGGCGTGTGGGGCGGCGTATCGGCGGCCCCCGTCGCTAACCTGGTCATTGAACGATACCTAAAAGGAAAGACGGAAAATAAGGCGATCGAGAACTACATTCTCAACCGTAACTTCATGCCCCACATCGCCGCCCCCGCTCCGAAAAAGCCCGAAACCAAGGACACCACGAAAAAAAAGGCAATCGAAGCCCCGCTGGCTGAAAAGAAAACCAAGCCCATTGTGGCTGTGAAAGCAGCAACCTCCCCTGGGGAATAAAGTTTATGAGTTCATGCGTTTAAAGTTTATGAGTTTGAAAGAACTCAGTCTTTGAACAGCATGGGCTTAAAAACTCATGAACTCATAAACTCATAAACTCCCCCTTGGCTCCCAAGAAAAATACCACGTTAACGCAAAACCTCGACTGGATCGCGGTCTTGATTTATATCCTGTGCGTGCTGATCGGCTGGTTCAACATCTACGCCGCCGTGTACAGCCCGGAGGTGCCGACGGACATCTTCGACTTATCGCATAACGCTGGGAAGCAGATGATGTGGCTAGGGACGACGGTTCTGCTGATTATTTGTATTCTAGTCATCGACTACAAATTTTATGACACCTTCGCCTACGTCATTTATGGGGCCTTCGTACTGTTGCTCATTGCCGTACTTTTTGCGGGCAGCGAAATCAACGGCTCGCGCTCGTGGATCAAAATTGGCTCCTTTTCAATCCAACCCGCTGAGTTTGCCAAACTAGCCACAAGCCTGGCGCTGGCCAAGTACCTAAGCGACCCGGCGGTGAGTCTGACGCGCTCCTGGAAGGATTACGTTCCCATTGTGGGGATCATTGGCATTCCCGCGCTGCTTATTTTGCTTTCCAACGAAACGGGTTCCATGCTGGTGTTCGCGGCCTTTGCCGTGATGCTTTATCGCGAGGGAATGCCGGGCATCATTCCCGCCGTGGGCATGGTCATGGCCATCCTGATCGTGCTGACGCTGCTGGTTTTGAAGTGGTACATTGCCCTGGGTATTCTTGTCGTGGCGGGACTAGCCATCTGGCTGATGCCCAAGAGTACGCGCAAAAACGGCGGTACCACGGCCACCGTGGTGGTGGCCGGGCTGATGATCGCGGTGGTATTCGGGATGGACTTTTTTATCAATAACGTGCTGCAAAAACACCAGCGCAGCCGCATCATGGTGTTGGTGGATCCCTACTCCGACCCGCGCGGCGCGGGCTGGAATGTGATTCAGTCCAAAATCGCTATCGGTTCGGGGCGACTGGCTGGCAAAGGTTTTCTGGAAGGCACCCAGACCAAGTTCGACTTCGTGCCGGAGCAAAGCACCGACTTCATTTTCTGCACCGTGGGCGAGGAACACGGCTTTATCGGCAGTCTGTTGGTCGTTTGTCTGTTCGTCGGTCTCATCGTGCGACTGGTGGTGCTGGCCGAGCGACAACGAACCCGCTTCGCGCGGGTCTATGGCTACTGCGTGGCGGGAATCATCTTCTTTCACTTCATGATTAACATCGGCATGACCATCGGCCTGATGCCCGTCATCGGCATTCCGCTGCCGTTTTTTAGTTATGGCGGCTCGTCGTTGTGGTCATTTTCAATTCTGCTCTTTATTTTCCTAAAAATGGATTCCCAGCGCCCCTATACCCTGTCCC